>JALZDV010000137.1 GCA_030862345.1 Actinomycetota bacterium
GGCCTGCTCGAGTTGGAGAACACCTCGGGTGTGGAGCCCCTCGCCGACATCGCGGCCGGCCTCAACGCCGTCGCAGGCGACGGCAGATACGCCTTCATCGAGACCGGCACCATCGGTATCGACGCGATCAAGGTGGGCGTTATCTACCAGCCGGCCTCGGTCACGCCGCTCGACGACGAGGCGATCCTCGACAAGACCGTCGACCCGCGGTTCAACTCCGACCTGATGCGCCCCTCCATGGCGCAGAGCTTCATCGAGAACGCCACCGGTGAGGTCTTCACGGTCGTGGTGAATCACCTCAAGTCCAAGAGTTGCTCCGGCGCGACCGGTGCCGACGCCGACCAGGGCGACGGGCAGGGGTGCTGGAATCCGACCCGCACCGCGGCTGCCGAGGCGTTGGCCGACTGGACCGCCAGCCGGCCCACGGGAGTCCAGGACCATGACGTGCTGCTGGTCGGGGACCTGAACTCCTATGCCAAGGAGGACCCGATTGACGTGCTCGTCGCGGCGGGGTACGTCGATCTCGCGGCAACGTTGATCGGCCCGGAGGCCTATTCGTATGTCTTCGATGGGCAGTGGGGTTACCTCGATTACGCGCTGGCCTCTCCATCACTGTTCGATCAGGTGATCGGTGTCGCCGAGTACCACATCAACGCCGACGAGCCCGGGATACTGGACTACAACACCGAGGTCAAGACCCCGGCTCAGGTGGACTACCTCTACGCCCCCGACGAGTACCGCACCTCCGACCACGATCCGGTGCTTGTCGGACTGGCACTCGACGGGCTACCGGGCCACACCGTGACCGCGACTCCAGGCCGTTTGTGGCCGCCGAACCACAACTACCAGCGGGTCAATGTGACCGCCCTAACCGGCAACGGTCAGCCGCTCGACGTCACGATCATGTCGGTGACGTCCTCCGAGCCGGACTGCGGCGGCGACTTCGGGGAGTTCTGCAACCACATCGTGCACGTGGATGACGACAGCCTCGACTTGCGAAGTGAGCGGTACTCGGCGGCCGGACGCACCTACACCATTGACGTGCTTGTCACCAATGGCTCGCAGACGGTCTTCGAGACGATCACGGTGCGTGTCGCCAACAGGTAACGCCCTGGGGGCTCAGCCGGACTTGCGTCGGTGGGTGCGCTGCTGTTTGTCACTGGGGTGCAGCGTCATGCCGACCGTGTTCAGGTGATCCTCGCCCGAGCGCTCCGCGGCCTTGGCGTTCTTGGCCTCCAGTGCCTGTCGGAAGGCATCCCGTGTCCTGTCGTCGGGTCCCGACGGCTTGGCCCGCCCCCGTGCGGACGGCGCGGACTTGCTCGACTTCGCTGCAGACTTCTTTGCGGCCATGACGGGTCCTCCCGGGCGGGCCGCGTCGGAGCGGTTCCGCGAATCGTTTCGGCTGTTCGGCTGCCTCATCCCATCGTCCTCCACGAGACCGGGCAACCCGGTTTCCGGGTCCGATACCGGCCGGTCTCACCGGGTCACGGAGTGCCCTGTGCACGACGGGCGCGCGGACGGTTAGCGTAGCCGCCATGTTGGGTCTGCCTGACCAGATTCGGGCCTGTCTGTTCGACGTCGACGGGGTTCTCACCGAGACGGCGATCGTGCACCGGGCCGCCTGGAAGAAGACGTTCGATGCCTTCCTTCGCGACCATCCGGGTCTGCGGCCCGAGCAGTCGGGGGAGTTCACCGACGACGACTACAACGCCCACGTCGACGGGAAGCCCCGCCACGACGGGGTCCGCGACTTCCTTGCCTCCCGAAACATCGTCCTCCCCGAAGGCAGCCCGAACGATCCGGTTGATGCAGCGACGGTTGCCGGCATAGCCAACCGGAAGAACGTGTTGGTTCTCGCCGAACTCGAAGAACAGGGGGTGACCCCGTACGCAGGATCGTTGCGCTACCTCGAGGCGGTTCGCGCCGCGGGATTGCGGATCGCGGCGGTGACCGCATCGGCAAACGGTGAGGCGATCATCGAGGCGGGCGGGTTCACCGAGTACTGCGAGGCGCGGATCGACGGGATCGTGGCCGCGCGCGAGAAGCTCCGGGGCAAGCCGGCACCCGACCCCTTCCTGGCCGGTGCCCGCGCGCTTGGCGTCGAGGCCTCCCAGGCGGCGGTGTTCGAGGACGCGATCGCCGGCGTACAAGCCGGGCGCGCCGGCAACTTCGGTTTCGTGATCGGGGTTAACCGAGTCGGTCAGGCGCAAGCCCTGCGTGAGAACGGAGCCGATGTCGTCGTCGATGATCTCGCCGAGCTCCTCGGCGTGCCGCCATCCTCCGGGGATCCCTCGTGAGTTTTGCCGACGAGACCCGCTACACCTTGGCGACCGACCCCTGGAAACTGTCCCAAGTCGGCTTCGATGCCTCTCGCCAGGGCAGCCTGGAATCGCTCTTCGCGTTGTCCAACGGTCACATCGGTTTGCGCGGCACCCTCGACGAGGGGGAGCCACGTCGACTTCCGGGCAGCTACCTCAACGGCCTCTACGAGGAACGCGTGCTGCCGCACGCGGAGGCGGGCTACGGGTTTCCGGAGTCCGGGCAGACTGTGGTCAACGTCGCCGACGGCAAGCTCATCCGGCTGCTGGTGGGTGACTCCCCGCTGGACCTCACCTATGGTGAAGTCCTGGATCACCATCGGACGCTGGACCTCCGCTCCGGGATCCTTGAGCGGCAGACCCATTGGCGCTCGCCCAACGGTCGTTCGGTCCGGGTACGTTCGCAACGGCTGGTGTCGCTGACCAGGCGCTCGATCGCCGCAATCTGTTACGAGGTCGAGCCTATCGACGACGAGGGAGACCTCTACGTCGCCATCCAGTCCGATCTGCTTGCCAACGAAGACGCGGGTGAGACCCCGGTTAGGGGTGGTGCGGACCCGCGTGCGGCGGCCCGCGTTGCCCCGCTGATCGGCGAGCTGTCCGGCGCCAAGGAGACCCGCGCAGTCCTGGGTCACATCACCCAGCGCAGCCGACTGCGGATGGCCGTGGGCATGGATCACGAGTTGGAGGTACCGGACCGGTCGACGACCGCCATCGATGTCAACGCCGATGTCGCCCGGTTCACCGTGTCGGCGCGGTTGCCAGCCGGTTCGAAGCTGCGGCTGGTGAAGTACCTGGCCTATGGGTGGTCCAGCCGACGCTCGGCACACGCGCTCCGCGATCAGGTGGAGGGGGCGTTGGCCACCTCGAAGCTTTCCGGTTGGGACGTGCTGGTCACCGAACAGCGCAAGTTCCTCGACGACCACTGGGCCGCGGCCGACGTGGAGATCGAGGGCGACGACGAGCTGCAGCAGGCCGTCCGGGTCGCGATGTTCCACGTTCTGCAGGCCGCTATCCGGGCCGAGCGCCGGGCGATCCCGGCCAAGGGGCTCACCGGTCCGGGCTATGACGGGCACACGTTCTGGGACACCGAGACCTACGTGCTGCCGGTCCTCACCTACACCGCCCCAGAGGCGGCCCGGGATGCGCTGATCTGGCGGCATTCGACACTGGATCGTGCTCGAGCCCGCGCAGCGGAGCTTGGCCAGAAGGGGGCGGCCTTTCCTTGGCGCACCATCAACGGGGCCGAGTGCTCGGGATACTGGCCAGCCGGCACCGCGGCATTCCACATCAACGCTGACATCGCCGATGCGGTAGCGCGGTACTTCCGGGCCACCAACGACCGGGACTTCGACCGTGACTACGGGGCAGAGATCCTGATCGAGACCGCACGGCTGTGGATGTCGCTGGGCCACTTCGCAGCGGACGGTGGATTCCGGATCGACGGCGTCACCGGACCTGATGAGTACTCCGCCATCACCGATGACAACACGTTCACCAATCTCATGGCCCAACGCAACCTCCGCGAGGCGGCCGCGGCAGCCGGACGCCAGGGTGAGGTTGCCGAACGCCTGGGCGTGGACCAGTCCGAAACCGCCTCCTGGCACAGGGCGGCCGATGCCGTGGTGATCCCCTACGACGAGCGATTAGAGGTGCACCAGCAGTCCGAGGACTTCACCCAGCACGACGAGTGGGACTTCGCCAACACTCCCACCGAGCACTACCCGCTGCTGCTGCACGCGCCCTACTTCGAGATATACCGCAAGCAGGTGATCAAGCAGGCCGACCTGGTGATGGCAATGTTCCTGCGCGGGGATGCCTTCAGTCCGGAACAGAAGGCGCGCAACTTCGGCTACTACGAGTCACGGACAGTGCGTGACTCGTCCCTGTCGGCTGCCATGCAGGCGGTGCTCGCGGCCGAGGTCGGGCATCTGGACCTCGCCTACGACTATTGGGCCGAGACGGTCTTCACCGACCTCTACAACCTGCACGGCAACAGCGTGCAAGGTCTGCACCTGGCCGCGCTGGCTGGCGCGTGGACGGTCGCCGTCTGTGGCTTCGGCGGGATGCGCGATCACAACGGATGGGTGACGTTCGCGCCAAGGCTACCTCCCAAGCTGACCTTCCTGGCCTTCCGGATCCTTGTCGAGGGACGGGCGATCACCGTCAAAGTCAACAAGGACTCAGCCACCTACCACCTCATCGATGGCAAGGAGTTCACCAGCAACCACCACGGTCAGGAGTTCACCATCGCAGTGGACCGCCAGGTGACGATGCCGATTCCTGTCCCTCCCAAGATCGAGCCCGTCCAACAGCCCAAGGGACGCGAGCCAATCCGCCGGGACTGACCGAACCGTTGACAGTCAGTGTCTCCAGCGCGTCAGCGCGGCGATCTCCTCCGGTGCGGACTCCGCGAACAACTCGATCTCGTAGCGCCGTAACTCGGCAATCGTGGTCGCTAGTTCGGCGCCGAACGCCGCCTGTAACGCCGGTTCCGATTCGAACGCGGCGACCGACTCCTGCAGCGAAGACGGCAATGGCTCGATGCCGGCCTCGGAACGTGCCAGTGCGGAAATCGAAGCAGGGTCAAACGAAACCGGATCCGGGAGCCGAGCATCCTGGTCGAGCCCGGCCAGCCCGGCGGCCAGCAGCCCGGCAATCACCAGATACGGGTTCGCCGTCGCGTCGAGGCACTTCACCTCGAGGTTGGCAGCTTTGTGTTGACTGCCCTGCGGCCCCGTGACGAAGCGCAGGGCGGTCTCGCGGTTCTCCAGCCCCCAACAGGCGAAGGCTCCCGCCCAGTGCGAGGGGATCAGCCTGAGATAGGACGCGACGCTCGGGGCACCGACTGCCAGCAGGGCCGGGAGCCGGTCGAGGATACCCGCGCTGAAGGAGGCCGCCGTCCGGGAGAGACCGAAACCGCCGTCATCACCGGTCATGACACTCGTGTCATCCGACCACAGGGACAGGTGCACGTGGGCGCCGTTGCCCACCCCCTCGACCTCGACCTTGGGGGAGAATGAGGCCCGGAGCCCATGGCGGAGGGAGACCGCCCGGATGGTCTCCCGGACCAACACAAACGTGTCCGCCGCGTCCACGGGGCTCTCGGCGGCGACGGAAAGCTCGAGTTGCCCGGCGCCATACTCAGGGTGAAACTGGTCAACCGAAACCCCTTGGGAGGCAAGGGCTGTGAGTAGATCGACCGAATAGTCCGACAGCTCGCTGATCCGGGTCATCCCGTAGGCCGGTCCCTGGCAGCCGGCAACGAAGTCATCACCATCCCCGGTGCCTACCGCCCACTCCACCTCGAAGGCCATCCAGGCACTCAGGCCACGATCAGCGAGCGCCTCGACCATCCGGGCGGCCAGAAGCCGCGAACACTGCGGATGGGCCGCACCCGACTGGTCATAGCGGTCCACCGGCGCCCACGCCCATCCCGGTTGCCCGGCCAGCACCGTGAGTCGGTTCAGATCGGGGTGCAGGCGCAGATCCCCGACCGGTGACCCAGCATGAGTGCCCGACATGATCATGTCATCGAGCCGGAAGGCATCGAAGACCGGCGACATCCCAACGCCCCAGGCAGCCGCCGCAGGTAACTTGGCCACCGGTACGGCTTTCACTCGGGTGATGCCGGAGTTGTCGACGTAGGTCAGGGCCACCCCGACGACACCAGCGTCCTCGAGCTCGCCGATGTACTCACTGGCCTGCTGCTCGCGCGCGCTGCGTTCGTCGCTGTCCATACCGGCACTCCCGTCGCAATGATGTCCCGCGGCGCAACCCTAGGGCTTACCAATTTCTGCGACAGCGACCACACTTCAAGCACTCACGATTGCGCTGCCGAGAGTTGGGGGACGTGCTCGCCGCCGATAGGAGCGCGCGCTTGCACGCGACCGGAACGGATGTCCCTTGAGCCTCCAGTCCACTGTGGACGAGTTGCTTGTGGTCGACCACCACTGCCATGGAGTTCTCCGCCGCGATGTCGACCGGACCGAGTTCGAGTCGCTTCTCACCGAGGCCGACGAACCGGGCCCGCACAACCCGACGCTGTTCGACTCCCAGATCGGGTTCGCGCTGCGGCGTTGGTGCGCACCAGTACTCGATCTCGAACCGCACGCCGAGCCAGAGGCGTACCTGGAACGTCGAGCCGAACTGGGGCACCAGGAGGTGACCAGCCGCTTCCTTCGCGAGGCGGGCACCGGCACGTACGTCGTGGACACCGGGTACGTCCCGGCGCCGATCCTTTCCCCGTCCGAGTTGGCGGCCGCCGTCGACGGCGAGGCTTTCGAGATCGTCCGCCTCGAGCAGGTGGCCGAGCAGGTCATTGCCGAGGGAGTGGACGCGACCGGTTTCGCCGGTGCCGTCCGGGAGGCCCTGGCGCGGCGTACGGCGGGGGCAGTGGGGGTGAAATCGATCGCGGCGTACCGGTCGGGACTGGAGCTTCCCGGCGACCAACCTAGTGAGGCCGAAGTCGCTGCGGCGGCCGGCCGCTGGTTGCGCGCCGTGGACCAGGGCGCCTTCCCCCGATGCTCCGACGCGGTACTGCACAGCTTTCTGGTCTGGGCCGGGATAGACCTCGGCAAACCGGTCCAGTTCCATGTCGGCCTGGGCGATTCCGACACCGACCTGCGCCGGGGTAACCCGTTGCTGCTCACCCCACTGCTGCGCGCAAGCCGCAACCGTGGCATTCCGATCATGCTGTTGCACAATTATCCGTTCCATCGCTACGCCGGATATCTCGCGCAGGTCTTCGGCCACGTCTTCGTCGACCTCGGACTGGCGACGCACAATCTCGGTCGAGGCAGCAGTCGCGTGATCGCGGAACTGCTCGAGCTGGCGCCGTTCGGCAAGGTGCTGTTCTCCTCAGATGCCTTCGGGTTGGCTGAGCTCTACCACCTCGGGACCCTGCTGTTTCGCCGAGGCCTTATCGAGGTGCTGCATGGCGGGGTCGTGGACGGCAGCTGGACGGAGACCGAGGCCGAGCGAACCGCAGGAATGATCCTGGCCGGAAATGCAATCAGGGCCTACCGGCTGCACTCCGAGTGACCTCGGGGCCCCGGCCTGCCGCGCGAGCTCGATTTCCACAGGGCTGAGCCGGTCCTCCACATCGACAGATCGGCAGCAGCGTGGGTCGTTGCTCAGCAGCAGGCTCAGGGTATGGACAGCACACCGAAGCTCAAGCTCAGCGGACCCGGAAGCCTGATCGCCGCAGTACCGCACCTACTGGGCTTTCCGCCCGAGGAGTCCCTGGTCCTGGTTGGGCTCAGCGGCCCCCGCTCGCGACTGGGCCTCACCATGCGGGCCGATCTTCCTGCTGACGGACTGGCCTTCGCTCCGACCGTCGATGAGCTCGAGCCGCTCGTCGAGGCTTTATTGCGCGACGGGTCCTCGGAGTGCATGGCCATGGTCATCTCCGAGAGCCCTGACCAGGACGGTGCGGCTCCGTACGTGGACCTGGTCGCGCACTTGGACCAGGCACTCTTCGCCGCTGGGCTGAACGCCAGCGACATCGTCCTGGTCCGGGCCGGTCGCTGGCGGTCCTACTTGTGTCCTGATCCGGACTGCTGCCCGGTCCAGGGCACGCCGGTCCCGCAGGCGAATGGCGAACTCGCCGCCGTCGCGGCTTACTCCGGATCAGTGGTCCGGGACAGCCGGTCCACCCTGATTTCGATGATCACTCCGGATCCGAAGGCGGTGGCCTGCACCGAGCGGGCGCTGGACCACGTGTGCCGCGAGCTGGCCGACGCTTCCGCGGCCGGGACCTCGCAGGGATATCGCGATCGGATCGAGCGTGCCATCGACCACCGCGTGCAGGCGCTGGCCGCTGGCCCCGCGCGCCCGCTGAGCAACCGCGATGTCGCCCGGATATCTATCGCGCTGATTGATAGACCGCTGCGCGACCGGGTGGCCGCGCACTGCCTGGCGGAATCCGCTTCGGCCGCGGAGTCCCTGTGGATCGAGCTGCTTCGCAGGTTGCCGGCGCCGCTGGATGCTGGCCCGGCAACCCTGCTGGCGTTGAGTTCGTGGGCGCGGTGACGGGGCCATGGCCAACGTGGCCCTGGACCGGGCGCTGGACAGCGATCCTGGCTACTCCCTGGCGCAGCTGGTGCGTACGGCGCTGGATCACGCACTGCCACCGGGAACGGTCCGCGAGATGCTCGGCTATCCGTCAGCCGAGGCCGGCTGACAGCGGCTTCGACCTAGAGCAGCTCCGGGCGCTCCCAGGGTCGGCCGAGAACATGCTGGGCCAAAAAGGCCAGCACCGTCTCGTACCAAATCGCCGCGTTTCCGGGCGTGAGCACCCAGTGGTTCTCGTCGGGGAAGTAGAGGAACTTGGACTCGACTCCGCGTTTGCGCAGGTCGTACCAGAGCCTCAGTCCCTCGCCGATCGGAACGCGATAGTCCTTGTCGCCGTGGATGACCAGCATGGGCGTGCTGATGTTGTCGGCGAACTTGTGCGGAGAGTTGGCCTCGTAGCGCTCTGGGTGCTTGAGCGGATCGCCGAACTCCTTCTCCCAGTAGTAGGAGGCATCGGTGGCCCCGGAGAAACCGTCCAGGTGCCAGAGGGAGGCGTGCGTGACGATCGCATCGAACCGGTCGGTATGGGTGGCCACCCAGTTGGCCATGTAGCCCCCGAAGGATCCACCCATGGCCGCCGTACGCGTCTTGTCGAGTTCCGGTCGCTCGAGCGCGGCCTCCGTAGCGGCCATCAGGTCGGTGTAGGGCGGACCGCCCCATTGTCCCCAACCGCGCCGGACGAAGTCCTGACCGTAGCCATCCGACAGTGCGGGATCGGGCAGTAGCACCGCGTAACCGCGGGCGGCCATCAGCCAGGGACACCAGCGCCAGGACCAGGAGTTCCAGCTCATCAGCGGGCCGCCGTGGATCCAGAGCAGCAGCGGGGCAGGATTGTCCGCGCTTGCCCCCGCCGGTAGGACGAGCCAGGACGCGACCGTTGTACCGTCTTCGGTCTTGGTCTCGATCCGCTGCAGCGTGCCCGGCAGCGCCGCAATCGCTCCCGGAGCCGACAGTCGTACGGCCTCCTGGTCGGCCGTCTCGGGGTTCAACCGCACCGGGATCGCGGGGGAATCGTAAGCGGCGCGCAGCGCGTACACCGCGGAGCCGTCGGCGGCCACCTGGACGTCGGAGAAGTAGCCGCTGGAGGTCAGCCGGGTGATCTCGCCCGAGGTCAGCTCGACCCGGAAGAGGGGGTGGTGGCCGAGTTCGGTGGCGGTGAAATAGACCGCGCCGCCGTCCGCGGTCCAGGTCGGTGATCCGGGCCAGAGATCGAGTCCTGGCGTGAGGTCCCGGCCGCTGTCGTCGGTCAGGTCGATCAGCCAGAGGGTCTGGTCCGGGGGGTCGTCGTAGCTGCTGTGCGACCCCCTCACGCACACCAGCGCGCCGCCATCGGGAGAGAACGCGGGTCCTTCGAAGTCGTTGTGGTCGCCCTCGACGAGCACGCGGGATTGTCCCGTGGCGGTGTCGACTAGCTCGATCCGAGTCCTGCGGTGCCCGGCGGTGGCGCCCGCGACCTCCACGGTGCGGGCGATCCGAGTGCCGTCCGGCGACAGCGCCAGGTCCTCGCCGCCCAGACTGGTCAGGCCGGCATCGGGGGTGAGGTCTCGAACCTCGACCACCGGTTCGTTCGGCGAGACGTCGGCGGTGTTCTCGTCATCGCCAGTCGCGCCGCTATCGGTTATCGGGTCGCGAGCCGGCTCGTCCGCGGGCAACTCCGGGAGGTAGAGGACGTGTGGCCATGCTGGGCCGAGATCGTGATCCCAATAGCGGATCGGGTAGTCCTCGTGCAGCAGCGCGGTGACGCCGGCGTCCTTGCGGGCCTTGCGCCGTTGCGCGTCGGATTGCGCGTCGCTCACGCCGGGATTCATGGCCGCTACCACGGCGACCGCCGCACAGTCCCGGGCGACCGCGACTGCTGACACGCCACCCGGGCGGGACAGCACCAACCGGGCCTCGCCGGCCTGAGCCGGAAGCGCCCACAGTCCGGGCTTCGGCTCGTCGGCGTCCTTCCCGGCGTCGGGATCTGGCCGGGCCGAGGTGAACAGAAGATCCCCGTTCGGCGCGAACACCGGCGCTGATTCACCGGGTGCGCTGCGCGTGAGTCGGCGTGCGGGGTTATGCCCGCCCGGATCAACTTCCCAGAGGGCCGTCTGCCACTTCGTTTTCTCCGGATTGAGCGTGGCGGCCGAAGTGACCAGGCGCGCTCCGTCCGAGGACAGCGCCAGACCGGCCAACCGGGGAATGGCGTTGTAGTCGGCCATCGTGGCGAAGGGGTGGGCCGGTGGCGTTTCGTGGTCGGTCATGGATTGAGCGGGCTCCTCGAGACGACATCGTGCTAGCGGATCAGATCGTTAGCCAGCCTACCGATGCCGGAACACCGGGTTCGGCGGCTTTGGGATGAGCCGCTCAGCCGGAAACGGTCACAAAGATGTGTTCGGCGGCGACCCGGGGGAGTCGGTGCCCGTCCACATCGACACCGTCGTGGTGTCGGGTCACCAGCACGGTGTTGCCCGGTCGGATATGTGCATCGGTCAGCCGGTGCATCAAGTGCGCGTCACCCTGGATCTGCTCGCTGATTCGCTCGATTCGCACCCGTACGCCTTCCAGCGTGGCTGCGTCGGAGAGCAGCACCAGATCGGCAATGTCGCTGTTCGGTGGCGCCGAGGCCGACCAGCCGAGCTCGTCCAGACCCGGGATGGGGCTGCCGTGCGGGCAGGTGGTCGGGTTGTCGAGCAGAGCGACCAGTCGCCGCTCCACGGCCTCGCTCATGACGTGCTCCCAGCGGCAGGCCTCGATGTGCACGTCCTCCCAGTCCAGGCCGATCACATCGACGAGCAGGCGCTCGGCCAGTCGGTGCTTGCGCATCACTTGGGTCGCAAGTTTGCGGCCGATCTCGCTCAGTTCGAGATGGCGATCCCCCTCGACCGAGACCAGACCGTCTCGCTCCATCCGGGCCACCGTCTGGCTCACCGTCGGCCCACTCTGATGCAGCCGCTCGGCGATTCGCGCGCGCAGCGGGGTCACTCCTTCTTCCTCGAGTTCGAAGATCGTGCGGAGGTACATCTCGGTAGTGTCGATCAAGTCGTTCACGCGGGCCGCTCCTTCGCGAAGTCAGGCCGATGATACGGCGCCGGGCAACCTCACCCGGTTTCGCAGACTGCGACTACCTGACCGCGACTACGGTGTGAGCGATGAGCGATTCGGTCGCGATTCTCTGGGATGACAGCATGCTCGAGTACGACCTGGGCGGTGACCATCCGCTGCATCCGATCCGCCTCGAGCTCACGATCACCCTGGCCCAGGCCCTGGGCGTGTTCCGGGCACCGAACATCACCCGACTCTCTCCGATCTCGGCCGACGAGGGCCTCCTGCACCGCCTGCACACCCCGGCCTACATCGACGCCGTGAAGCGGGCGCCGCGCGACCCGTACGGAGCCGGGCACGGTCTGGGTACGCCTGACAACCCGATCTTCGACCGCATGCACGAGGCCTCATGCTTGATCACCGGCGCCAGCGTGCAGGCCGCGCAGTGGGTGTGGGACGGCAAGGGGGACCATGCTGCGAACATCGCTGGCGGTCTGCACCACGCGATGGCCGATCGGGCCAGCGGCTTCTGCGTGTACAACGATCCGGCCCTGGCGATCAGCTGGCTGCTGGGCCGGGGCGCGAAACGGATCGCCTATGTCGATGTCGACGTGCACCACGGCGACGGCGTCCAGGCGGCCTTCTATGACGACCCACGGGTGCTCACGATCAGCCTGCACCAGAGTCCGCTCTCACTCTTTCCTGGCACCGGGTTTGCCGAGGAGATCGGCCGGGGCGAGGGCGTGGGCGCAGCGATCAACGTGGCTCTTCCACCGGGTACCGACGACGCAGGGTGGCTGCGGGCCTTTCACGCGGTCGTGCCGTCGGCACTGCGTACCTTTGCCCCGGAGATCATCGTCAGCCAATGCGGGTGTGATGCCCACCGGGACGACCCGCTGGCCGACCTGGCCCTGTCCATCGACGGCCAACGCGCCTCGTACGCCGCCATGCATGACCTTGCCCACGACATCTGCGGTGGCAAGTGGCTCGTGCTGGGCGGGGGCGGCTATGGATTGGTCCGCTGTGTTCCCCGAGCCTGGACCCATCTGTTGGGGATCGTCGCCGGCAGTCCCGTCGACCCGCAGACGACGATTCCGGTCGACTGGCTCGAGGATGTCCGCAGGCGCAAGCTCCGGGCGATACCACCGACCCGGATGACCGAGGACGGCACGCCGTCGTACACCTCCTGGGAGCCGGGGGGCGCGGACGGCGTAGACATGGCCATTCAGCGGACCCGACGGGCAAGCTTCCCACTTCTCGGCCTCGACCCGGACGACCCGCGAGACTGACGGCGCAGGCATGTCCGAGCACAGTGCCGCGCCCGGGACCGGCTCGAACCCGGCCTATCCGCATCACTGGGAGGCCGACGTCATTGCCGCTGACGGAGCCACGGTGCATCTCAGACCGATCACTGCGCAGGACGCCGACGGCTTGCTCGGCCTGCACGCACGCAGCTCCGAACGCACCCGCTATCTCCGCTTCTTCGGCCCCTACCCCAAGGTGTCGGACAAGGATCTCTATCGTTTCACCAACGTCGACCATCACGACCGGGTCGCCCTGATCATCCTGCTGGGTGAGGACCTCATCGCCGTCGGACGCTACGAGCGTCTCCCGGACCGCGATGAGGCCGAGGTTGCGTTTCTCGTCGAGGATGCCCATCAGGGCCGGGGCCTGGGGTCCGTCCTGTTGGAGCACCTGGCAGCCGCGGCACACGAGCGCGGCATCCGCCGCTTCGTTGCCGAGGTGCTTGCCGAGAACCGCAAGATGATCTCGATCTTCCGCGACGCCGGGTATGAGCCATCCCGGTCCTACGAGGAGGGCGTGGTGCATCTCGTCTTCGATATCACCCCCACCGAGGCTCAGAGGTCGGTGCGGTACGGACGTGAGCAGCGGGCCGAATCCCGCTCGATCCAGCGGCTTCTTGCCCCGCGGTCGGTTGCCGTGATCGGGGCCAGCAACGATCCGGCGAAGATCGGATATGCCGTATTGGCCAATGTGCTCGAGGCCGGGTTCACCGGTCCGGTCTACCCGGTGAACCATTCGGCGCAGACCGTGCAGGATCTGCCCGGGTTCCCCACGGTCCTGTCCGTCCCCGACGAGGTCGATCTAGCCATCCTGACCGTCCCGGCCGATGCGGTCCCGGAGGTCGTCCAGCACTGCCGGGAGCGTGGGGTCCGCGGGATCGTCGTGATGTCCGGTGGGTTCGCCGAGCGCGGCAAGGAAGGTCTATTGGCCCAACGTCGGCTGGTGAACACTGCCCGGGGCTCCGGGATGCGCATCGTCGGGCCGAACTGCTTCGGACTCATCAACACCGATCCGGATGTCCGGCTCAATGCCAGCCTCGCCGCCGCGGCTCCGTCCGCGGGGCGGATCGGATTTTTCTCCCAGTCCGGTGCCCTTGGCGCCACGTTGCTCGAACGGGCCAGCGCGCTGGGCATCGGACTGTCGAGCTTCGTGTCTGCCGGCAATCGGGCCGATGTCAGCGGCAACGACCTCCTGCAGTACTGGGCGACTGATCCGGCCACCGAGGTTGTGGCGCTGCACCTTGAGAGCTTCGGCAACCCGCGCAAGTTCACCCGGTTGGCCCGCCGGGTCGCGCGGATGAAACCCATCGTGGCGGTGAAGAGCGGGCGGCACACTGGGACGACGCCCAATCTCGAAGGCACCACACCGGTTCTGGCCGAGGCGAGCATCGAGGCGCTGTTTGCCTCCACCGGGATCATCCGGGTGGACACCGTGGCACAGCTGTTCGATGTCGTGACGCTGCTCGCGCATCAGCCGCTGCCGCGAGGTCCGCGCGTAGCTGTGGTCGGAAACTCTACTGCGGTGGGGCTGCTGGCCGTGGACTCGGTGCTGGGCCATGGGTTGGTACTGGCCGGGTCCAAGCCGGTCGACATCGGCGCGGACGGGACTCCAGAGGACTTCCGCGCCGCGACCAGGGCCGCGCTGAGCGACCCCGGGGTCGATGCCCTGGTTGCGGTGTTCGTGACTCCGGTCAGCCGTTCCGAGGAGAGGTACGCCCGGGTCCTGGTGGAGCTGTCCGACGATGCCGACAAGCCGGTCGTGGCGACACTCCTCGGCAGCGACGGGTTGCCCAAGTCCCTGGTCCGGCCCGGGGAGGGGGAAGCGGCCGCACGGGGATCGGTGCCATCCTTCCCGGTCGACCGGGCGGTTGCGGCGTTGGCGCAGGTGGTGGCCTACAGCACGTGGCGCTCTCGTCCGGCGGGTGCCGTCCCGGTCCTGACTGACGCCGATCCGGACCGTGCTCGGGAGTTGGTCGCTGGTGTGCTGGTCGAGACTCCGGACGGTCGCGAGTTGTCCGGTGCGGACGCGCGGTCGCTGCTGGCCTGCTACGGCCTGCCGGTCGGTGCCGGCTATCGCGACCTGCAGCCGGACGAGGTTGCCACGACCGTGGAGATCTCTGATGATCCGTCGTTCGGCGCGGTCGTGTCATTCGGCCTTTCCGGAGCGCCGATCGAAGTGTTCGGCGATCGGGCCTACCGGGCTCTGCCGCTTTCCGATGTCGACGCGGCGGATTTGATCCGATCGGTGGCGGCCTGGCCGTTGCTCGACGGCTACGGCGGAGCAGTGCCGGTGAACACAGGTGCCATCGAGGACGTGCTGCTGCGTGCCGCGCGGTTCTGCGACGACGTACCCGAGATCACCCGACTGCAGTGCACCGTGCTCGCCCATCCGGAGGGGGCGGAGGTCACGAGTCCGCAGCTGCACGTAGCACCACCGACCGCGCGCCCCGAGGAGGCTCCCCGCCGAGCCGACCGCAGCGAGCCGATCGACTAGCTCAGAGCCATCGCGGTTATGCGCATAACCGCGGG
>JALZDV010000177.1 GCA_030862345.1 Actinomycetota bacterium
CACCGGCAAGACCGGCCATGCCGAGACGGTGCGCGTCGTCTTCGACCCATCACGCATCTCGTATGAGCAGCTGCTGAAGCTGTTCTGGGAGGCGCACGACCCGACCCAGGGGATGCGCCAGGGCAACGACGTCGGGACGCAGTACCGCTCGGCCATCTACGTGGACGGGCCGGAGCAACTCGAGGTGGCATCCGCCTCACGTGATGCGTTCCAGGCGGCCCTGTGGAAGGCCGGGTACGGCGAGATCACCACCGAGATCGTGCCGCTGGGCGACTTCTACTACGCCGAGGACTACCACCAGCAGTACCTGTACAAGAACCCGAACGGCTATTGCCCCGTGCACGCCACTGGCGTCTCCTGCCCGGTGGGTACCGGCGTACGCCAGGACCAGGTCCCGGCGCAGACGGACGTCCTCCCGCCCCGCTGAGCCGCCGAAGGCTGCACGACTCGACGATTAGCACGGTCCGCTCAGCCGGTCGAGAACTCCGGTCTGTGCCAGCGGGCTCGGGGAGTCCACGCCGGCGACGTGAGGGGAAGATTGCAACGCTAGGTTGGTAGCTGGGTGCCCCTGAGTCGGTCCGGGACCGGTGCTGGCGGGCTATGGCAGCGGCACGCAGATGCCTTCGCGGGCGAGTGTGACCGGGACCGGGGCAGATCTCAATGACACGGCGAGCTCGTCCAACTCGTCGTCGGTACGGCGGGGATCGTGGTGGAACGGCACAAGGTGCCTTGCTCCCGCCGCCTCCGCCAAGCCGACGGCGTAGTCGATCGTCGAGTGCCCCCACGTACGCCTCGCCGGAAACTCTGCCGCCGTGTACTGCGCATCATGGATCAGGACGTCGGCGTCGGCGGCGAGCGCGAGCGCAGCCTCGTGGTACGGCCCAAAGCCGTCCGTACCGGGGCCTAGCGCACCCGGATGGTGGTCCGACAGGTAGGCGATCGTGTGCTCGCCGTCGCTGACCCGGTAGCCGAAGGTCCGCCCACCCTTGTGCGGGATCTCTCGGGCCAGCACCTGGAAGCCACTGAACTCCCAGGTCCCTTCGTCGAGGTAACCGAACGACCAGTTCCCCCGCAGCTGCGAAGGTGTGATCGGAAAATGCGGGGGAGACATGGCTCGGGCCAGCAGCGCCTCGGCAGTGCCGTCCTCCTGCGCCGGTAGCAGCAGGCGTACGTCGGCACCCTCTTGATCACCTGAGCGGAAGAACGGCAGCCCATGGGTGTGGTCCCAATGCAGGTGCCCAAGCAGGATCGTGCCGTGGAACGGTTGACCGGCCAGCAGTCGGCTGACCCGGGAAAGGCCCGTACCGGCGTCGAGTAGCAACCTCGGATCGGCCCCGTCATGGGCTAGCGCGACGCAGGAAGTGTTTCCGCCGTACCGGACGAACTCCTTCCCCGGTGCCGGTGTCGAGCCGCGCACGCCGCACAGTTCAATCCTCACGCGGTAGTGGTGCGGGGGATCTGTTCCTCGCGGCGGTGCCCCTCGGCAAGTTCGCGCAATGCCTCCATGTCCACTTGCTCTGCGCCGGCAACCGCGACGCGGACCTTGGTACGTGCGCGCAGCGTGGAGGTACGGGTTCCGCCCTCCAAGAGGGCCCGCTCACCGCCCACTGCGCCGGGACCTAGTTCGGCGACCGGCTCCCCGTCCACCAACACCTCCAGCACGCCGTCGAGCAGCAGGAACAACTCAGAACCCGGGTCGCCCTGCCGGACCAGCTCGGCACCCTCGGCCAGTTTCTGGATCCGCGGTTTCACGCCACCGCGCATGATCGTGCTCGACAGGGCGCGCTCCAGCGCCGTCTCGGCCGCCGTCACCAGGGCCGGGCTGTCCACGTCACCCCAGGGGCTGTGGTCGCCGAAGTACTCCTTGCTCCACCCGGAGAAGTCCGTGATGCCGCTCTTGGCGACAAGTGCACCACTGTCGTCGTACACCCAATGCCTCGGGAAGGGGCTTGCCCCGATCATCTGCCATTGGGCCCGGCCGTCGGCGTGCAGTGTGAGTTCCAGCGTCGTCCACACTGTGGGGGCGGCGAACTGCACGAACGGGGCACGGTTGACCGTACGAGGCATCGGCGCGCCGGTTCGCCCGCCGGTGGTCTGCCGGAACCGCACCCAGCCGGGGCCAACCTCTGGCGCGGCTTGCAGATCAGGGTAGGCAATCGCGGCGAACGTGGTCGATGCACGGCCCAGCCTGATGGTCGTCGAGCCGATCAGCCCGCCGCCGCTGTAGCCGTGCCCGGTGATCTGTTCTTGATCGTCGGTCTCGATCCAGCCTTGAAGCCGGTTGGCGAACCGGAACAGGTCGGCATCGCGCATGGCGACCAGATCGCCGAGTACCGGCTCGGGAGGCGGGTCGTAATGCGAGACGCCGAGCGAGAATGGGAGCTTCATCGGCCCGGGGATTGCCTCGGAGGGGATCCACGAGACCGAGGTGACTGACGCCGTTCGACGCATCGCGGGGTCCTTTCCATTGTCGCTGCCGGTCTGTGCAGCCTCCCGCCAAGGGCCAGCCGGTGACAACGGGTGCAGCCCGGCCAAGGCCTGGGGGGCAGGCACCCCTCCCGACCCAGGGGTCAACTCTCTGTTCCGAGTGGGCGCAATGCCGGACTCTTGCCTTGTTTGCGCGCTCAACCGGAGGCGGCGCACCGGAATGCGGAGGACTCTTGTTCGAACGTCCACGGATCGGCCTGTTCCTCGCCGACGACAACCTCATTGTCCGGGAGGGCGTGCGCGTCCTGCTGGAGATGGAGGATGACTTCGAAGTCCTTGGTACGGCTGCCGACTACGAGGGTCTGGTGGCCGGAGCCGCGGCGACTGCGCCGCAGGTCGTGGTGACCGACATCCGCATGCCACCCAGCTTTGGGCGGGAGGGCATTGATGCGGCCAAGGAAGTGCGCAAGCGCCACCCCGGCACCGGAGTGGTGATTCTGAGCCAGTACGACGACCCGGACTACGCGGTCGCCCTGCTGTCCGAGGGAGCGGCGGGTTATGCCTATCTGCTCAAGGACCGGGTCGCCGAGGGCGACCAGCTCGCTCGCGCGGTACGGGAAGTCGCCGCCGGTGGATCGATGCTGGACCCCAAGATCGTGGCCGCGCTCACCCAGCCGGTACGGCGCAGTGACCTCAGTGCCGACGAGGAGCAGCTATTGCGTCAGGTGGCCGAAGGCACTCCGATCAAGGCGATCGCGGTGGCTGGCAAGACCACGCCCGCGGACGTAGCCACGGCAATCGAGCGGCTTTTCCTGCGCCTGGCTGAGGGCTTGAGCGCCGGTGATCAGCAATGCCTGACCCGGCTGAAGACGTTGCAGCAGGCGATCATCAACCGCGAGGAACAGGGGGAGTCGCTTTCCCGGCTCCTGCCCGACGGAGTTGCCGAACAACTGCGAGCCGGCGGCCGCGCGGTGGGCGAGACGGAGCGGCTGGAAGTCACCGTGTTGATGTCGGACATCCGAGGCTACTCGGCGATCGCCGAACGGACCGACCCGAGTGCTCTCGCCCTGCAGCTCAACGCGCACCGCGCGAGCATGAACGGGGCGATCCACGCCGAAGGCGGCACGGTGATGCAGTTCGTCGGCGATGCGGTGATGGCGGTGTTCGGAGCCCCGCAGCCGAGCACCGACCACGCCGATCGGGCAGTGGCAGCGGCCGCCGGGATGCACCTGGCCCAGCAGAAGGTCAATGACGGCTTCGCCGAGCAGGGTCTCGACCCGTTCGGGTTGGGGATCGGACTGTCCACCGGCGAGGTGGCGGCTGCGTTACTGGGTTCGGCTGACCGGGTCGAGTACTCCTTGGTCGGCGACACGGTGAACCTGACTCAACGGCTGCAACAGTGGGCCGCGGCTGGAGAGACCGTGCTCAGCGCACCGACGATGAGCGCCCTACGCACATCGGTCCCCGCGGTCGAACTTCCTCCGGCGACGGTCAAGGGCCGCACCAAGCCGGTGCATGCGTACAAGATCGCATCGGCAGGTTGACCTCATGAGCCGCGAGCCCCCGCTCGACTCGGCGGAACGGCCGGAGGCCACACTGCCGCTGCCAAATGCCCTCGCCTATGCGATCGCCGGGTTCGCCGTCGTGGTCACCGTGATCGTTCCGTTCGCGATCGCCGAATTCGGGATGAGCCTCACCGAAGCCGTAGCCGGCTACTACATCCACACCGGGGTCCTTTTCGGCGTGCTCGGGGCCCTGATCCTCTGGCGGCGACCCGGGCACGTGCTTGGCTGGCTCCTTGTCGCCGTGGGCGGGGTGGACGCCCTCACCCATATCCCCGACGAGTACGTGCTGTTCCACCTAGAAGAAGTGATCGGTGTCTCGTCGCTGACAGTGGAAGTTCTGCTCGGCTGGTTTTGGGTACCCACCGTTGCCGGCATCACGATCGCACTGCCACAGGTCTTTCCCGACGGAAACCTGCTCCGGGGTCGTGGCTGGCGACTCCTTGCTTGGTTCGGGGCGGCGGCGACGGCGTTTCTGAGCGTCACTTTCATGATCGCCCTCGACGGCTACGAGCCGCTGATCCCGGTGGCCTTCCCGCTCTTCGGCCTTGCCAGCCTGCTCAGTCTGATCCCGCTAGTCGTGCGCTATCGAAGGTCGAGAGGCGTCGAGCGTCAGCAACTCAAGTGGGCCTTCTTCGGGCTGGCCATCAGCATTCCGATGCTGGTGATCGGCACCTCGGGCGTATACGTCGGTGCCGTGGGCGCTGCTTGGGCATTCCCGCCACTGCTGATCATCCCGGCGGCGATCACTGTGGCGGTGTTGCGGTATCGACTCTTCGACGTCGACATCGTGATCAGTCGGACGTTGCTCCTCGCTGGCTTGGCGGGGTTCGTCACCGTCGCCTATGTCCTGATTGTGGTAGGTGTCGGCTCCCTGGTCGGGACTGGGGAGGAACCGAACCTGGCTCTGTCAGTGGTTGCCACCGCGATCGTGGCGGTCGCGTTCCAGCCGGTCAGGCGGGCGCTGCAGCGGGTGGCTAATCGTTTGGTTCTCGGTCGGCGGGCGACTCCGTACGACGTCTTGAGTGGGTTCGCGACCCGGGTCGGTACTGCCGAGCCGTCGCCGGGCACGCTGGTGCACTTGGCCGAGTTGATGGCGGGCGGCACCGGAGCCGATCCGGCGCGGGTGTGGCTGCGAGTCGGCGACGAGCTTCGTCCGGCAGCGACGTGGCCGGTTGCCCCGGACCGTGGCGAGCTGCCGGTGGCGATCCCGGTTGACGGGATTCGCTACCTCGGCGACGACACCGCCGAGGAGATCAGCCTGCCGGGGGCGGATCTGGCGGTGCCAGTCCGTGATCGGGATGAGTTGTTGGGGATGTTGACGATTGCAAAGCCTCGTGGCGAGCGAATCGGCGAGATCGACATCGAGCTGGTGGGCCGGCTGGCCACCGCGAGTGGGGTGGTGCTGCGGAATTTGCGTTTGGATGCCGAGTTGGCCCAGCGTCTGGTGGATCTGGAAGCTTCCCGGCGGCGCCTGTTGAGTGCCCAGAATGATGCCCGGCTGCGGATCGAAGCCGACCTGGCGGGTGGTTCGCGGGGACAGTTGGAGCAGTTGCGGGGCCGGTTGACGCAGCTGTCCGGGAAGGTGGATCCCGAGGCGACGCCCAAGACCGCGGTGCTGCTGGGTCAGCTCGTGGTCGCCACGGAGGGCGCCCTGGACACTCTCGATGGTCTCGCGGCCGGGGTGTATCCGCCTCGGCTCGCCGCGGACGGGCTGGTCGCTGCATTGACCGAACAGGCACAGCGGGCTGCGTTGCCGGTGAAGGTGACCGCAACCGACGTCGGTCGTTATTCAGCCGAGGTTGAGGCCGCGGTGTACTTCAGCGTGCTCGAAGCGCTGCAGAACGTCGCCAAGTACGCCGGTGCAAGCTGCGCGAGGGTGGCGTTGGCCCACGAGGGTGACCGGCTCACTTTTGAGGTGACCGATGATGGAAGCGGTTTCGACCCGGTAAGCACCCCGATGGGCACCGGGCTGCAGGGAATGGCAGACCGCCTGGACACCGTCGGTGCCACCATGACCCTGACCTCCACCCCCGATCTGGGCACCACCGTTCGTGGCGAGATTCCCACCACGCGCAGCTCCCCAGCCCCAGGCCCGTCCGAGACGAATACGGCACCTCTTGCCCTGGCCGGAACAACCCGATGACCAACCCGGGACCCATCTGGTCACGAGATAGGTCACCTCGACAGGGAAGGCCAGGGCAGACGACAGCTCACGCGACCGCCAACCCCGTGCCCTCAGCCAGCAATGATGCTCCCGTCCTCGTAGACGAGTCGGAGAACGGCGAGGGGACACCAGGCACCGCAGCCGACCCGATCGGCGCCGATGAGCGGCCCGCGGGCCGCCTTCCTCTACCCAACGCGCTCGCCTACGTCATCGCGGCGATCGCGCTGATCACCGCGGTGATCCAGCCCTTCGCCGTGTTCGCCGGCCGGGCCTCGCTGATCGACGCCCTGGCCAACTACGACCTGCACAACGTCGCGCTAGCCGCGGTGCTCGGCGCGCTGATCCTCTGGCGGCAGCCGGGGCATGTGATCGGCTGGGTGTTGGTGGCCGTCGGCGGCGTAGACACCGTGGTCAACCTCTCGCGTTCCTACCGTCTGCTGACACTGCCGACCGGGTCATCTTCTATCCGTGACGACCCGCTGAACTTCCTGTGGGTCCTCACCGTGTCCGGCCTCTTGATCGCCTTGCCGCAACTGTTCCCGACCGGCCGGCTGCTGTCCCGGCGCTGGCGTGGGCTGGCTTACTTCGGCGCTGCGACGGCGGCGCTACTGCTGACCGGGTTCGCCCTCGACCGGGGGGCCACCGAGCTGACCTGGCTGTTCGCGGTGGCGTTCCCGCTGTGGAGCTCTGCCATCCTGGCCAGCCTGGTGCCGCTGGCGCTGCGCTACCGGCGCTCGCGTGGAGACGAGCGCCAGCAGTTCAAGTGGGTGTTCTTCGCTCTGGCGGTCAGTGCCCCGCCGGCCGCGATTGCCACTATCAGCACCAGCAACGATGCTGTCATCGCTGCATCCATGTTGATCATCATGGTTGTCATCCCGGTGGCGATCACTGTGGCGGTTCTGCGGTATCGGCTCTATGACATCGACGTGGTGATCAGTCGGACCTTGCTGGTGGCTGGGCTGGCGGCATTCATCACGGTGGCCTACGTGGGGATTGTGGTCGGCGTGGGTTCGGTCGTCGGTCAGGGCGATGAGCCGAACCTGGCGTTGTCAGTGGTGGCGACCGCCTTGGTGGCGGTTGCCTTCCAGCCGGTCAGGCGGGCGCTGCAGCGGGTAGCCAACCGATTGGTGTTTGGGCGGCGGGCGACGCCGTACGACGTATTGAGTGGCTTCGCGACGAGGGTAGGGGCCGCGGAGCCATCTTCGGAGACGTTGGTGCATCTGGCCGAGTTGCTGGCCAACGGCACCGGAGCCGATCCGGCGCGGGTCTGGCTGCGAGTCGGCGACGAGCTTCGCCCGGCAGCGACGTGGCCGGCTACCCCAGACGGTGCCGAGCCGCCGGCGCCGATGACGGTCGACGCCGTCCGTGACATCAGCGACGACACCGGCGAGGAGATCAAGCTGCCACACGCGGATCTGGCGGCGCCGGTTCGCGAGCAGGGCGAATTGCTGGGGATGTTGACGATCGCGAAGCCGCGCGGTGAACGGGTAGGTGAGGTCGACGTCGAGTTGGTGGGCCGGTTGGCCGCCGCGAGTGGTGTGCTGCTGCGAAATCTGCGTCTGGATGCGGAATTGGCGCAGCGTCTGATGGACCTGGAGGCTTCACGGCGGCGCCTGCTGACCGCGCAGAATGATGCCCGGCAGCGGATCGAGGAAGATCTCGCGGGTGGTTCACGGGGGCAGTTGGAGAAGCTGCGGGGCCGGTTGCGGCAGTTGGCCGGCGAGGTCGATCCGGGGGCCGCGCCGAAGACCGCGGTGCTGTTGGGTCAGCTCGTGGTCGCCACGGAGGGCGCCCTGGACACTCTCGATGGTCTCGCGGCCGGGGTGTACCCGCCGCGGCTGGCCGCCGACGGGCTCGCTGAAGCGCTGACTGAGCAGGCCGAACGGGCCGCGCTGCCGGTCAGCGTGCAGGCCACGGCGATCGGGCGGTATCCGGCTGAGGTCGAGGCCGCGGTGTACTTCAGCGTGCTGGAGGCGTTGCAGAACGTGGCCAAGTACGCCGGGGCAGACTCGGCTGCGGTGGTCTTGACCGACGACGGTGACCGGCTGCGGTTTCAGGTCATCGACAACGGGGCGGGATTCGACCCGGCCAACACCAGCATGGGAACCGGCCTGCAGGGGATGGCCGACCGGCTCGACACCGTCGGCGGCGCCATGACCGTGCACTCTGCGCCCGGCAAGGGCACCACCATCACCGGACAGGTCCCAGCCGCACCCCTGGAAACTGCCGGCCGCGCACCCACCTGGCCGGAACCCGCGATGGCCCAAGCAATCCGATGAGAGCTGCCCCAGTGCTGACGACCCGCACGCTGACAACCGCGGCCTGGACCGCCGCCGCAATGACAACGACGCTATCGATGGGATGCCTCGTGTTCGAGGTTCTGCGATCCGGTGCCAACATTGCGGCCAGCGCGGATCCGGAAGCCGGCACGGGTGGCGTGGTCCTGGTCGCCATTCAGTCCGTCGTCGAGTCGGCCTTCGCTGTGCTTGGCGGATTGGTCGTGTCCCGGCAACCGCGAAACCCGGTGGGTTGGCTGCTGATTGTCATTGGGGTCTCGTTCACGTGCATCGCCGTCAGCAACCAGCTCTACGTGCACTGGGTCTTACCGACCGGGGATTTGTCCGGTATCTCGACTCTTGGCGTGTGGCTGGGCAGCTGGGTATGGATTCCGGCGATGGTTCCCGCGTTCACCTTGTTGCCTTTACTGTTCCCCACTGGGCGCCCGCTCACCCGGCGCTGGCGGCCACTCATCTGGTACGTCGTCGTCGTTGCGACATTGGCGGCGCTCGGGACGGCGTTCGTACCTGGGCCGCTCGGCGGGGCGCCGGCGGTCGTCAATCCGCTTGGCGTCGACGTCCCGGGACTCGAACTCGTCGGACAGGCGGCGCTGATCGGCCTCCTCCCGGCTGCGTTGGCATGCATCGCGTCTCTCGTGGTCCGCTTTCGCCGGTCGAGGGGAACCGAGCGTCAACAGCTCAAGTGGGTTGCCAGCTCGGCGATGTTGCTGCCGGCGGCGTGGACGGGGCTGGGCCTGGATGAGGATGCCTCCTGGCCGCTCATCCTCTGCGCCCTGCTGGTGATCGCGGTCGCCGTCTCGGTCGCGATGCTCCGGTATCGGCTTTATGACATTGATCTGGTGATCAACAAGTCGTTGGTGTTCGTGGTGTTGGCCGGGTTCATCACCGCGGTGTATGCGGCGGTGG
>JALZDV010000148.1 GCA_030862345.1 Actinomycetota bacterium
ATCCAGTGCCGGCCGATTACAACGGCGACGTCGGACCGACTTGGGCGTTTTCGTGCAGGGCATGTGGTATCTGCGCACCCGGCTGGGAACCCGGGCGTTACCAGGTTGCGACGGCCTACGGCTTGCCCACCAACTTCCCGGTCCCCGGTGACTGGAACGGGGACGGTCGAGCCGGGCTGGGCGGCTCGCGACCGGTCCGGCTCTAGCTTCCGCGTGCTCATTCGCACGGCCACACGAAGTTGCCACTGTTACTGATGTGACTATTGTGATTCTTGAGTTCCTGTGACAGATTGTTGTCTCTTCAACTTGCTCGGTCACGGTCTCGCGTCGCCCCGCATGGGCGCGTCCAGTAGTTCTGCCCCCTCGGGCAGTGGAGGAGCCACTCATGCGTCGTGTCGTCATCGGCGGCTTGGCCACCATCACGTTCACAACCTTGTTCGTGGCGCTGCCGGTATGGGCTGAAGACCCGCAAGCTAGGCCGGTCAGCTCTACCGTCGAGGAAATTCCGATGGGGCAGGTGACCGCGCCGGCGGCTGAGGCCGAAGTCGAGACCGGGACCACTGATGTCGAACCTGGGTTCGAAGCGGCGCCGGTCCTTACGTTGAGCCAGCTCGAGACGGCTGAATTCTCGCTGGTGGGCGTGACTTGGCTGCGCGATGCCAATGTCGTCGACGTCGTCGTCAAGGTACGTGTGCACGCGCTGAACGGCGTGTGGACAGACTGGATGGACGCCGAGACCAACGACACCGGAGACGCCCCCAACCCGCAAGCTGCCGCCGCAGGAGAGCTTCGAGGCGGTACTGAGCCACTCTGGACCGGACCCGCAGTGGGAGTCGAGGTGGAGCTGCTCACCCGCTCGGGAGCATCCCCCATCGATGCCACGCTGCAGCTGATCGACCCACATCAGTCGGCGGCCGACGCCGTTCCGGTCACGCCGGACACACAGGACACCGCCGACGCAGCTTCCGCCCAGCCGCCGGTGTACTCACGGGCGCAATGGGGTGCCGACGAGGACATTCGCACCTGGGGACCGGAGTATGCGGGCACGATCAAGGCCGCGACCGTGCACCACACAGCCGGGTCGAACGACTACGACCGAGAGGACGTACCGGCCCTTCTGCGTTCGATCTACCAGTACCACGCGGTCAGCCTCGGCTGGGGCGACATCGGCTACAACTTCGTCGCTGACAAGTTCGGCCGCCTCTGGGAGGGCCGTTATGGCGGAATTGCGTCGACGGTTATCGGCGCTCACGCAGGTGGATTCAATACCTATACGGTCGGGATCTCCGTCATCGGCGACTACGACACCGCCTATGTCTCCTGGCCGGCGCTCGAGGCGATAGCGGCTGTCGCGGCTTGGAAACTGTCCCTTTACGGCGTCCCGCCGGGGTCGCGCACGACGCTCACGTCCTCGGGGGGAGGTACGGCGAAGTACCCGGCGGGCACCTCGGTGGATCTTCCGACGGTGTTCGCCCACCGAGACGTCGGTAACACAGCCTGCCCGGGCCGATATCTGTACCAGTACATGGACTGGCTGCGGGCGCGAGTCCAGGAGTTGATGAACGACTCGGTGCTGGAGCGCTGGTGGGAACTCCGCAATGACTACTCGGCCGGATTCTCGGACTATTCAGTGTTCTATGGCGGGCCGTACATGCAGACGCTGGCCTGCGATCTGGACGGCAACGGTCGGGACGATCTCGTGCTCTACGACGGTGGCCGGTGGTATGTCAGGACCAGCATCACGATGGGGGCGCCGGATCTGGTCTTCGACTACGGTGCTCCATGGTTGCGACCGGTCTGTGGTGACTGGGACGGCGATGGGCGTGACGGGATCGGAACCTACGACGGGTACTCCTGGTTCCTGAAGAACATCCCCGGTGCCGGCTATTGGGACGTGGCAATCTCGTACGGATACCCAGCGATGACCGTGGTCGTCGGGGATTGGAACGGCGACGGTAAGGACACCATCGGAGGCTTCGATCCGGACAGCGCCGTGTGGTATCTACGGAACTCGAACACGCCCGGGCAACCTGAGGAAATCTGGCAGTACGGCTATCTGGACGGTCGCAGTCAGCCGATACCCGCCGATTACAACGGCGATCGCCGCACCGACCTGGCCATCTTCAGCGAGGGCCTCTGGTACATCCGGACCGAGTGGGGACCTGGCCCCTACCAGCGGAGCTTCACCTACGGGCTTCCCAGTGACCGGCCGCTAGCCGGGAACTGGGACGGCATCGGCGGTGACGGCGTGGGTGGCACCCGCACGGGGCGGTATCACTTCTGAGCGGTCTTGCTCGCTAGGGCACTGACGCTGGGCAGCGTGCGGAGGCTGTTGGTCGGTGGCCGTAGAGTCGCGCGGGGACAGACCGGCGCTCAAAGGAGACAAACCATGACGTTCCGCCGCGGTGTGGGTGCCGTATCGGACGTGACTTCGAAGGTGGAGGGCCTGCGGACGCGCTGGGACAAGCATGGACGTACCGATCCGATGTGGGCGGTACTGACCGATTCCGCCAAGTCGGGGGGGCGTTGGCAGGTACCTGAGTTCTACGCCCACGGAAACGCGGAGATCGAGCAGCTGATGCGCCGTCTCGACGAACTCGGAGCCGCCGGTCAACGTTCGCGTGCCCTCGACTTCGGGTGTGGCGTCGGCCGGCTCACCAATGCACTTGCCGACTACTACGAACATGTTGACGGTGTCGACATCTCCGCCGAAATGGTCAAGCGGGCGGCCGAAATGGCGCCCAACCGGGCCCGATGTGCGTTCCATACCAATGTGGCCCCGGATCTGCGGATCTTTCCCGACGATCAGTTCGATCTCGTGCACAGCAGCATCGTCTTGCAGCACGTGGGCCCGCAACTCACGCGTTCCTACATTGCCGAGTTCGCTCGAATCGTCAAACCCGGTGGGGCAGTCCACTTCCAGCTGCCGGTCAAGCCGGTTCCCGGTCCCGTCGGTCTCGCGCTGGAAATCGTCCCTCAGGCGCTGTTGAACCGACTGCGTGGGATGTCCATGCACGGCATCTCGGAGACCAGGATCTCCGCCCTGCTGCACTCCCGCGGGCTGCAGGTCCTGGCCACCGATCCGGACGAGTCCGCGGGTCGTAGATGGATCAGCCGCCGGTACACAGCCGTCAAACCACACCGGCATCCGCAATGAACCCAGGTAACGAGGCTTCGAATATGGCAGAGCCCAACTTCACCGAGCCCGGACCCTACGACGAGTCCTATTACCAGATGAACGGCCAGCTCGGCGACCGTCCAGCCCTGGCCTTCTACGTACGGCTGGCCAAACGGTATGGGGCGGGCGGACCGTTTTTCGACTTCGGCTGCGGCACCGGCCACCTCCTGCGCCGACTGGCCGAAGTCGGCCCCGCGTCCGGCTTCGAGATCTCGGAGTTCTCGGCGACTCGCGCCCGCCAGACAGCACCGGGCTGCACCGTGACCACATCGATGGATGAGATCCCGGAGCGTTCGATCGGTACTCTGACCGCGATCCATGTCGTCGAACACGTCGATGACGACACCGCGGATTCGATCATCTCCGCTTGGAAAAGGGCATTGCGCCCTGATGGCCGGCTCCTCGTGGTCACCCCGGACCTCGGTGGCCGAGCGCATGAATTACTGGGCGAGTCCTGGGACGGGTTCTCTGACCCGACGCACATCAATCTCAAGAGCCATGCCCAGTGGCGGCGTTTCTTCATGGATCGAGGTCTCGACGTCGTCGTCGAGGGCTCCGATGGCATGTGGAATCCGCCGTACACCGATGGAGCCCGGCTATTGGAGGCGGTCCGCCACTCGCTACCGGCACTGGGCCAGTTCCTCGCCGGACGGCTGCTGGTACCCGTTGGTGCTGGTGAATCGTCGATCTTCATGCTCAGATCGGGCTAGCAGCCACCCTCGCGGTGGCTGTCCCGGGCACCGGTAGCTTCTCCGCACGTGAAGGCCCTTCGTCGACTGACCGTCCGCGCTGCCCTCCCGCCGGAGCTCACCCCGCTCAGCGAACTGGTGATGAATCTTCGCTGGTCGTGGCATGCGCCCACCCGCGACCTGTTCGAGGCGGTCGACCCCAGGGTGTGGCAGGCGTGCGAGGGCGACCCGGTCCGGTTGCTGGGCCAGGTCAGTTCGCAGCGGCTGGCCGCGCTCGCGGCGGATCCGGGGTTCCTGCAGCGGCTGCACACCGCAGCAGCCGACCTGCACGACTATCTGTCCGGTCCACAGTGGTACCAGTCGGTCTCCGACGGGGCGGACGAAGCTGAAGGTGGAGCCGAAGACAGGGTCGAAAGCACGGCCGGGGGTGACTCGCCGACCCGGTGGCCTGCAGCAATTGCCTACTTCTCGCCCGAGTTCGGGATCACAGAGGTGCTCCCGCAGTATTCCGGGGGCCTCGGGATCCTGGCCGGGGATCACCTCAAGGCAGCCTCGGACCTCGGCATACCGCTGATCGGCGTCGGACTGCTCTATCACTCCGGCTACTTCAGCCAGAGCCTGTCCGCCGACGGCTGGCAACTCGAGCGATATCCGGCCCTGGACCCCCATGGGCTGCCATTGGCGCTGGCCAGGGACGAGGACGGAACTGCCCTGCGAGTGACCGTCGAGCTCCCTGACAGCGGCCGAATGTTCGCTCAGGTCTGGATCGCACAGGTCGGCCGGATCCCGCTGCTCCTCCTCGACTCCGACATGGAGGACAATGGACCGGCCGAGCGGAGCGTCACCGATCGCCTGTACGGCGGCGGCGAAGATCACCGGCTGCGTCAGGAGCTCCTGCTCGGAATCGGCGGGGTGCGTGCCATCCGGGGCTACTGCGCGCTCACCGGCCACCCTGAGCCCGAGGTGTTCCACACCAATGAGGGACACGCCGGTTTCCTGGGCATCGAGCGGATCCGCGAACTCACCGAGCGGGGCCCCGAACTAGCCTTTGACGAGGCTCTGGAAGCCGTCCGGGCCGGAACTGTCTTCACTACGCACACCCCGGTGCCCGCCGGCATCGACCGGTTCCCGCGATCACTCGTCCAGGCCCACTTCAGCACCCTCGGGGCCAGCTTCCCGGTGGAACGCCTGCTGGGTCTGGGCGCCGAGCAGGATCCGGGGAAGTTCAACATGGCGCACATGGGGCTGCGGCTGTCCGGTCGAGCCAACGGGGTCAGCAAGCTGCACGGCATCGTCAGCCGAGACATGTTCGCCGGCTTGTGGCCGGGTTTCGACGACGATGAGGTCCCGATCGGCTCCATCACGAACGGAGTCCACGATCCGACCTGGGTCGCCCGCGAGATCCAAGAGCTGAGCAGCAGCGGGGAATGGCCGAAAGCTATTGCTGCCCTCGACATCTGGAGACTGCGGCGGGACCTTCGGGGGCAGCTGATCACCGAGATCCGCCGTCGGTTACGGGCCTCGGCTGCCGGACGCGGGACGCATCCCGCTGAACTCGCCTGGGTGGATTCTGCGTTCGATCATGACGTCCTTACGCTCGGCTTCGCCCGCCGGGTCCCGTCGTACAAGCGGTTGACTCTGATGCTGCGTGACCCCGACCGCCTGCGTGCTCTGCTGCTCGACCCGAGGCGTCCGCTGCAAATGGTGATCGCCGGCAAGAGCCACCCTGCCGACGAGGGGGGCAAGAAGCTGATCCAGGAGATGGTGCGCTTCACCGATGATCCTGAGGTGCGCCGCCGGATCGCCTTCCTGCCCGACTACGACATCGGAATGGCGCGCTATCTCTACTGGGGTTGTGACGTCTGGCTCAACAACCCGCTGCGTCCCTTGGAGGCCTGTGGCACGTCGGGGATGAAGTCGGCACTGAACGGCGGCCTGAACCTCTCGATCCGCGATGGCTGGTGGGACGAGATGTACGACGGCCAGAACGGCTGGGCGATCCCGACCGCCGACGGGGTCGAGGACCCGACCCGCCGGGACGATCTCGAGGCCGAGGCGATCTATGACCTGCTGGACAAACAGGTCCTGCCCAGCTTCTACGAAACCGACGACGCCGGTGTCCCCGCCCGTTGGGTCGACATGGTCCGGCATACCGTGACGACGCTTGGTCCGAAGGTCCTGGCATCCCGGATGGTCTGCGACTACGTCAACCGGCTCTATGTGCCGGCCGCGACCGCATCGGCAGCCCTCGCACCGAACGGATTTTCCGCGGCGGTCGCGTTCGCCGCGTGGCGCTCCATGGTGACTGCCGCCTGGCCCGGCGTTCGGGTGGCCCATGTGGAGGCCACCGGAGACGGGGACATCCCGGAACTCGGTGCGCCGTTGACGATGCGTGCCCAGGTGGAGCTCCCTGGACTCGCACCGAGCGACGTTGCTGTCCAAGCCGTCTACGGGCGGGTCGACGACCACGAGCAACTCCACGACGTGACGACAACTGTCATGCGCTTCGAGGGCAGTGACGGTGACCAGCACTGGTACGTCGGTGAGGTCCCCCTGACCCGCAGCGGACCGTTCGGGTACACCGTTCGGGTCCTGCCGGCCCACCCGGCGCTGACCGGCCCAGCGGAACTCGGTCTGGTGGTCACAGCGACCGGTTGAGCTACCAAGTGGGTGCGCAGTGCAGAAGTCGTCAGGCCTGGGGTCCCATGGCGTAGGTGATGATCGTCCACCCCAGCAGCAGCCGGTCGCCCTCTTCCAAGCGTCGCGCCACGCCGGAGTCCAGCCTCGTCCACTCGGTGGCCGACGCGGAGGCGATGTGCGTGCCGTTCAGTGAACCCAGGTCGAGCAGGTAAACCTCATTACCCCGAACCTGGATCGCCGCATGGGCACTGGATAGAACGTTCTGGCTGTCCTCGATGGCGATCGGTCGGGCGCCGCCGCTGACCACCATGTCGTGCTGCTCGGGTCGCCGGCCCAGAACGAGGTCGCCCTCGACACTCAGGCTCTTGCCATCATCGAAGAGCAGTTGCGGCGTCGGTCTCGCGGCCGACCACATCTGGGTCGACTCCTCAGCCGGATCCGAAGAGGTTGCCGGTGACCGGCGCTGCTCGGGCTCGGGGTCGG
>JALZDV010000165.1 GCA_030862345.1 Actinomycetota bacterium
CCGCGGCATGGTCCTGACCGGAGGTGGTCGACGGGGGATCGCGGCGGCTGCTCATGAGCGGCAGCCTGCCGACTTCCCCGTAACCTGTCAAACGCTTACAGTGGTTATGGTGACGACCTCGACTGGCGCGATAGCTGATGCGCAGCGTCTGGTGGCTTTCATGAACACCCGGTACCTACCGGGTGATGACGACACCCTGGCCGACGAGCGGGCCCCAGGGTGGCTGCAGGAGTGGTTGGAACCGGGTCTGCCGCCAAAGGTGCGGCACACCCCGCAGCGTGTGCCACAGCGCATGCAGGACCTGCGGGATCTGCGAGAGGCGCTGCGGCAACTCGCGGCCGCGAACAACGGCCAGGAACCCGACTACGAAATCCTCGGCCGCGCAACGAGCGCGCTGGGCTCGATGCCGCTGATCGTCGAACTCGGAGATCATCAAGGCCGGCCCGGTCTAATCACTCGCGGCCGAACGACCGCCGACCAGGCCATCGCCGCGGTGGCCTGGTCCTATCTAGCGGTCCGGCTCGGTGAAGACTGGCGCCGGGTGAAGGCATGTGCCTCCAGCGAGTGCAGATGGGTGTATCTGGACACCTCGCGAAATCGATCGCGCAGGTGGTGCGAGATGGCCCACTGCGGCAATCGGGCCAAGTCTCGAGCCTGGCGCCAGCGCCGGTCCAGCAGCGTCCGGCGCGGCTAGGCGACTTGCTGGATCGCTGAAATGTCGACCTCGATCGTCACCTTCTCGCTGACCAGTACGCCGCCGGCCTCGAGGGGAGCATTCCAATTCACGCCCCAGTTCTTGCGGTTCACGACGGTCTTGGCCTCGAAACCGATCCGCAGGTTGCCGAAGGGGTCCACGGCTGCACCGGTGAACTCGGTGTCGAGCGTGACGGATTTCGTGACGTCCTTGATCGTGAGATCGCCGGTCACCCGGTACTCGTTCTCGCTCACCGCCTCGATGCCGGTGCTCTGGAAGCTGATCTCCGGGTAGGTGTCCATGTCGAAGAAGTCGTTGCTGCGCAAGTGCCCGTCGCGCTGCTCATTCCCGGTGTTGATGCTCTTGGCGACGATCGTCAGCGATCCGCTCGAGCGGATCGGGTCGTCGCCGTCGATGGTGATGGTGCCGTCGAACTCCTGAAATGAACCGCGCACCTTCGTCACCATCGCGTGCCGGGCAACAAACGCGAAGGTGCTGTGGGCGGGGTCAACCGCGTAGGTGCCGGTCAGTTCCTGCACGGACTGCGCGGTCTGGGTCATTAGTTTGCACTCCTCAAGTTGCTGGGTCGGCCGAGACGGCCGAACACGACAACTCAAAGCGCGTGCGCTTTCAATTATTCCGGCTCCGCGACTCGGCACCCGCCTCGGCGGCAGGATGAGCACATGGTGCGCAAGGAGGTCACGCTCGGCGTGGGTGACGCGGCCGCCGGGCTGCACGACACCCCTCCCACGGACATGACCCTCAACATCGGACCACAGCACCCCTCCACCCACGGGGTCCTCCGCCTTCGGCTGGTCCTGGACGCTGAACGCGTGGTCAGCGCCGAACCGATCGTCGGCTACATGCACCGGGGCGCGGAGAAGCTCTTCGAGGTTCGCGACTACCGCCAGATCATCGTCCTCGCCAATCGGCACGACTGGCTCTCCGCTTTCTCCAACGAGCTAGGGGTGGTGCTGGCCGTCGAGCGAATGCTGGGCATGGAGGTCCCGGAGCGAGCGATCTGGCTGCGCACCCTGCTCGCCGAGTTGAACAGAGTGCTCAATCATCTGATGTTCTTGGGCTCCTATCCGCTGGAGATCGGGGCGATCACGCCGGTCGGCTACGCCTTCCGTGAGCGGGAGACGATCCAGGCGGTGATGGAGGAGGCCGCCGGCGGGCGGATGCACTTCATGTTCAACCGGGTCGGCGGGATCAAGGAGGAGGTGCCGGCCGGGTGGACCCGGCGGGTCGGTCAGGCCGTTGCCGACGTACGCCGCCGGATGCCCGACCTCGACGGCCTGATCCGCACGAACGAGATCTTTCTGGCCCGCACCCGCGGCGTCGGAGTCCTCACAGCCGAGCAGATCGATTCCTACGGTGTCAGCGGACCGGTGGCCCGCGCTTCTGGGGTGGACTTCGATCTTCGCCGCGACGAGCCCTATCTCGCATACCGTGAATTGCAGGAGTCGCTGCGCGTGATCACCCGCTCCGCCGGGGACTGCCACGCCCGGTTCGAGTGCATGCTGGACCAGGTCTATGCCTCACTCGACCTCGCCGACGCCTGTCTGGACCGACTGGCCTCGATGACCGGGCCGGTGAACGTACGACTGCCCAAGACGCTGAAGGCACCGGAGGGCCACACTTACGCCTGGACCGAGAACCCGTTGGGGCTCAACGGCTATTTCATCGTCAGCCGCGGCGAGAAAACCCCATGGCGGTGCAAACTCCGTTCGGCGTCGTACAACAACATCCAGGTGCTGACCGAGTTGTTGCCGGGCGCCCTGCTGTCGGACCTGGTCGCCATCCTGGGCTCGATGTTCTTCGTCGTGGGTGACATCGACAAGTAGCCCGGCCGGGGACAGCATGAGGTGCGGCAGCCACGCGCCGTTCTCGGCGGGAATGCCGGCCTACTCGTCCTCGTCTGCGTACCGATGTTTTCGACGCCGGCTTTGGGCGGACGCTGCGGACTCGGCCAGCACTCGGGCCAGCACGTCGTCGGGATTGGGCCTGCCGACAGGCGGATATGCGGGTGAACTCGGCGGAAGTGCGGCGCCGAGATCGGGCCGCGCGATCGGCGGCACCGGCGAGGTCGGCACGGGCAGCGACCCGCCAGCCACTCCTGGGAACTCCATCGTGCCCGGACCGTCATCCTGCGGGCGGTCGGTACCGGCAATTGCGGCGGGTGGCGCATAGGGGTCGGGGCTCGCGGCGGGGCCAGTGCTCGCGGTCGGGTCGGTGCTCGTGGCGGGGATGGGGTCATCGACCTGGTAGGACGGATCCCTGTCCATCTGCTCGGCGGTTTCCCCCGGGGCAGCATCCACCGGCGCGGCGTCGATGCTGGCCCGGACGGACGAACCGTGCTCCAGGGCCTCGCGCCGGTCGCCTGCCATCCGGACCGACTGGGTGCGCATGACCATCCGCTCGACGCGCAGTTCGCTGTCCCACTGCTCGGAGAGTTCGCGCCGGAGCCGGATCATCTCCTCGTGCAGTGCTCCCACCTGTGCGGTGAAGTCCTCCTGGACCTCGCGACGCAGCTGGGCCTCGAGCCGAAGCTCGTACTCCCGCCGGGCGGCCACCTCGCGTTCGAGTTCTGCCTCGTAGCTCTTGCGCAGTTCGACCTCGGTGTTGGCTGCGACGACCTGTTCGGTCTGCCGACGCCCGGCGGCCAGCGCCGCCAAGACGAAGCCCCATAGCGCGACCAGGATCCCGATGCGCAGGTACTCGGCGTTCTCGGTCACGAAAATGGTGACGCTGGCCACGACGGCGCACACGGACCCGATGGCCAGGGCGACTGTGCGCAGCGGCGAGAACGCGGCGGGTCCCCGTTCCGTCCGCACTGCCATACCGAGCAGGGTACGGCGGGGCCAGCGCTCAGCGAGCCTGGCAGGCTAGCTGCGAGCCGAGAGGGCCGAAGCGGACCCACCGGGAAGCGCAGCAAGCGAGGCGGACACGCAAATGAGCCTGAGTGTCTTGGGATGGCGGCGCGCGGTGGCCGATCTATACGGGCGGGTGCGCGCCTGCGCAGACCCTGAGCCGGGCTACGACCTGTGGCGCCAGGGGCGGGACGCACTCTTCGCCGAGCATCCCGAGTCTCCGCTGGAGGCCCCTGCCCGGGTTGGTTTTACCGGTCTGCCGTACGCGCCGTACGACCCGGCCTATCGCTTCACCGCTCGGCTGGAGACGGTGGCCGAGCCGGCGCGGCTGGTCATCGCGACCCAGGGCGAGGAAGTCCTGATGATGGATCGGGTCGGACGTGTGCGGCTGGGGAATCTCGGCACCCTGGACGTGTGGTGGCTAGCGCAGTACGGCGGAGGGCTGTTTCTTCCGATGCGGGATGCGACGGCCGGCCGCGGCACGTACGGCGCGGGGCGATACCTCCTCGACACCGTGAAAGGGGCCGATCTCGGCGCCGGCGGTGGGCCGGGCGCCGCCCAGGACGCGATGATCGTCGACCTCAACTTCGCCTACCACCCGTCCTGCGCCTACAGCCCCCGCTGGGTCTGTCCGCTGGCCCAGGCCGGCAATCGGCTCGACGTGGACGTGCCGGTCGGGGAGCAGTACCCGTCGGCCGGTTGGTTGCCCTAGAACTCTCGGTATGCCCTACCCGCTGGCGAGGTTTGGGTCGGTGCTGAGCACCAGCCCGACCGAGATCTCGCCCTGCTTGAGCGCTTCGACGGTAGGCGCTCCGATGTCGATGTCCTCGACACTGCCGAAGGTCATGCCGTACGTCTCCTCGAGGCCCGGCTGGCAGAACGGGCGCTCCGGGCACTCCGGCGGACCGCCGAGGATCAGCGAACCGTCCGCGCAGGCCTCGGCCAATTCGGACAATGTGGCGACCCCGAGTGCGTCGGCCAACTCCTGGGTGACGGCGAAGGCATTCTGGTCCTGGGCCTCGGACGGCTCGCCAAAGGTCAGGCCGACACCCTCACCCAGGGTGGTCAGGTTGGCAACGGTCGCGTCGAGGTCACCACTGGCCGGCGGGTCGGACTCGTTGGCTTCCGGCCCGTTGACCTGGGCGTTGATGAAGGTCGCCAGCGTTCCGACGTACTCCGGAACGACCTGGATGCTGCCGGCAACCAACTCCGGGTAGTAGAGCTCCCGGTTGTCGACCTGGGTGACCGTCGCGGTGAAACCGGCCGCGGTGAGCACCTGGGCATACATCTGGCCGAGGATCAGGTTCTCGGTGAAGCCCGCGGCACCGATGACGATGTTGCCGCTACCGCCGGAAAGCCCGTCTGCCAGGCCGTTCTCCTCGACGAAGGCGGCCGCGGTGTCCTCCACGGTCTCGAACTGGAGATCCACCGCCGCGTTGAGGTTGATCAGATCCTCGGTCGTCAGTGCCGCAGAGACGGCGTTGAGGGCGGCCATCAGGGGCTCGGTGGCGGCCGCGGTGTTGACGGCCGGGATGATGTTGTCGACCTGCTGCAGTCCGAGGTCGTCCTCGAGCAACACGACGGTCTCACCGGACACCGGCGCGCAGGCGTCACCGGAGGCTTCGGTACCGCCGCCGCCGTCACCCCCGCCGGAGGAACCGGACTCACCGCAGGCCGCCAGGCCGACGAGGGTCAGTGCGGAGAAGAAAATTGTCGCGGTACGACGGAGTCGCATGTGCCCGCCTTCTGTGTCCCGTGCGGCCGACATTGGCCACAACGCGTGTCTGGCGGGAGGTTTCCCGCGGCGTCCACTGAACCCCTGTGAGCGGCATCGTGCAACTAGATCGCCGGTGATTTCATCGGCCTGTTATTTCTTGCGATCATGCGGTCATGCCCACGACACCACCTGACAGCTTGCCCACCTACCGAGTACTCACCGGGCCGGACGACGAGACGTTCTGCCGGCGGGTCAGCGAGAGTCTCGAACTCGGCTACACCCTCTACGGCGGACCCGCCGTTACCGTCCACGGTGGCAAGGTGATCATCGCCCAGGCGCTGCTCTGGCCTACCCAGCCCTAGCCCGGCTCGGGTAGGCCCGCTAGGTGGCCGGCCGTGCCACTTCGCCCACCGGGAGCTTCGCGATCGGGTCATCCGGGCGGGCGCCGCGTCGGCCGAACAGTCCGGCGAACGGAAGAGTCTTCTGCCCCGGAGTGAGAATCCAGCCGAGAGTTCCCAGGACGACCTCGGTGAGAATCGCCAGTAAGGCGACCAGCAACGCTCCGGCCAGTACCACCCCGTAGTCCTGCGTGCCGAAACCGGACCGGATCAGACGGCCCAAGGTTCCACCCGCCAGCAGCGCGGCCAGGGTCGCGGTTGCCACAACTTGGACCCCGGCCGTACGGATTCCGGTCATTATCAACGGCATGGCCAGTGGTAGCTCGGCCTTACGTACCAGTTCGCCGGTGTCCATTCCCATCGCCCGCGCAGCTTCGCGCACGTCCCGGTCGACCTCCCGAAACCCGACATAGGTGTTGGCCAGGATCGGCGGGATGGCGAAGATGGTCAGCGCGATGACCGGGG
>JALZDV010000167.1 GCA_030862345.1 Actinomycetota bacterium
CCCTCCGTGGCGTGCCGGATCGGCGACCCGATGACCACCCCCAGTTCGGCCTCCCAGTCGACCGCAGCGGACACCGCCGGCAGCACGATGTCGTCATACGCGCCGATCAGCGATCGGGAGTACTTCGCGAACAGGGTCGGGTGCTCGGGCAGCTCCCGGCCCATCTCCAGGATGTGGGTTCGGTAGTTCAGACCGACGCAGACGATCTTCTCCGGCCTGGTGACCGGCGGCGCGTAGGACAGGCCCTGGGGCACGTGCCGAGCCCCGTTCGCAGCCGCGGCGAGCTCACGCCAGTCGGTGTGGCTGAGGAGCTCGTCGAGGTCGGCGTGCCCGGTCTCCACGGCAGCGTCTTCGTCGATTCGTACGGCACGGGTTGCATCGGCGGTGCGGATCGTCGCGAGTTTCACCCTCGAGTGCCTTCGATTGCGCGGCGATCGAGGCCCAGTGCTTGGTAGACCGGTTCGTCGCTGAAGCGGAACAGGTCGAAGTGCGGGTGCTCGTCCACCGCGGTGATCCTGACCGGGACCCAGGACGGGACGGCGAACAGGTCACCGGTCCGGACCTCCCAGCTCTGGTCACCGATCCGTACGGTGCCCGATCCTTCGAAGACCTGCCAGACGGCCGAGCCGACCGTACGTACAGTGGCGGTGGTCGTGCCTGAGCGTAACCGGTGCATCTCGGTTCGGATGGTGCGGAGCGCGTCCCGACCGTCCACCGGATTGGTGAACCGGACGGCGGCGTGCCCGGCCTCCGGTGTGGCCCTGATGCCTTCGTCCTCGAGTGCCAGTTGTTCGCTCAGCGCTGCGTCGGTGTGCTCCCAGCGGTAGGCCATCAGCGGCGAGGCATTGTGCTCGGGCTCGATCACCGGCCGGAGCCCCGGGTGGCCCCAGAGCCGCTCATTCTGCGAACGAGCCGGGGTGGCGGTGGTCGCGAGCTGATCGGGCCCGAACTCGAAGAAGCCTGCGTCGAGTTGGTCGACGAGCGGGATGTCCAGCCCGTCGATCCAGGCCATCGGGTGGTCGGTGGTGTTGTGGTGCTCGTGGAAGTGCCAGCCCGGCGTGAGCAGCAGGTCACCACGCGTCATTGACACGGGATCGCCCTCGACGTTGGTCCAGACCCCCTCACCCTCCACTACGAAGCGGAACGCGGTCTGCATGTGTCGATGGGCGGGTGCGGTCTCCCTCGGGCCGAGGTACTGGATCGCGGTCCACAGGGTGGCGGTCGTATACGGCTGGCCGGGTATTCCGGGGTTGGCAAGCGCGATCGCCCGACGCTCACCACCCCGACCGACCGGTACGAGCTCCCCGGATCGCTCGGCGAGTGGATACAGCGTCGACCAGCGCCACACCGCGGGCACCGCCTTCGGCTGTGGGGTCATCGGGATCAGATCGTCCCGCTGGGTCCATAGCGGGGTCATGTCCGCGGCGGCGAAATCGGCGTACAGCCGGTCCAGCGCCTCCTGTTCCTGACCGATTTCCTGAATCTGAGTCATGTCCGCAGCTCCGCTCCTCGACTACCTCCAACGCTAGGAGGCGGGGGAGGAACAGAACATGGCTAGCGGCTAAAGTTCCACAATGCAGAAAGCACGGGGCAGCCAGGTGGCTTACCCGCTGGGTTCGGTGGACCGGGCGCTGCGCCTGCTGATGCTGCTCCAGCATCGGGGAGCCCTGCGGGTCCAGGATGCTGCCGAAGAATTGCGAGTGGCGCCCTCCACCGCGCACCGATTGCTGTCGATGCTGCGTGTGCATGGATTCGCGGTTCAGGACAGCTCGCGCACCTACCGGCCCGGTCCGGCCATGACGACAATTGCGGCTTCGCCGAGCCGGGATGCCCGGCTGAAGACCGGTGCCCACCGACATCTCGACGACCTTGCGCGCGCAACCGGGGAGACGGTGCACCTGATGGTGCTCGAAGGGACCGGAGCGAGGTTCATCGACGGCGTGGAGGGAACGTCCGCGCTTCGGGTGGCCTCCCGGATCGGCCTGACCCTGCCGGCGCATGTGACCTCCGGCGGGAAGGTGCTGCTCGCCGAGCTCACCCGTGATCAGCTGGCTGAGCTCTACCCCGGCCGGCTGCCACTGACCCCGGATGCGGCCGGGCCAGAGTTGAATGCGCTGTTCCGCGAACTCACTGCGGTACGACGTCGCGGGTACGCGCTCAACAACGAGGAGAGCGAGCAGGGAGTCAACGCGATCGGCGCAGCCGCGCGGGACCGGAGCGGCCGGGCAGTTGCGGCGGTGGTCGTTGCGGCGCCGAGCTTGCGCCTGCCCCGCCGTGCGATCGGGACGTTAGCCGGGCCCGTTCAGGCCACCGCGGCCGCGATCTCCGCGACGTTGGCCTCAGCCGACCAGCCCGGTTGGCAGCCGGTGTCCGGGTCCAGGTGATTGTGGAGCACAAACTCAGCTGACCAATCCGAGGATCGGGAGTAGACATCCCAGCGTGCCTGACGACATCGAGAGCCAACTGCGACCGTTCACCGCCGATGAGTTCGACGCGGCCTACGCCTGTCTCAGCGAGGGATTCGGTGAGGACATCACCGAGGTCGAGGGCGATCGGATGGTATTCGAGCCCGAGCGGAGCTTGGGTCTGTGGGACGGCGACCGGGTGGTTGCCACCTCGGGTATCTACTCGCGACACATGACAATCCCCGGTGCGGTCGTCCCGTTCGCCGCCGTCACCTTGGTGTCGGTCTCCGGCACGCATCGCCGGCAGGGCGTGCTGACGGCGATAATGCGTCGTCAACTCCGCGAGATACACGAGCGTGGCACCGAACCGATCGCCGCCCTGTATGCCTCCGAGGCCGGCATTTACGGACGGTTCGGGTACGGGCTGGCCAGCTACCAGGGTCGGCTGAAGGGTGAAACGCGCCGAATGCGGCTGCGGCCGGACGTCGACACCGGTAGCGGCCGCGTTCATCCGGTGCAGGAGAAGGACTTCCGATCGGCTGCCATCCCGTTGTACGACGCAATCCGCTCGGCGACACCCGGGTTGCTGTCGCGCGAGGACCGGTGGTGGGACAGCCTGCTGCTGGACCCCGAGAAACAACGCAGTGGACGCAGCGCGCGTCGGTATCTGCTGCACACCGAAGCCGACGGGACGGTGACCGGGTTCGCCTCCTACCGCCGCAAGGCCGACTGGAGTGACACCGGGCCCAACGGCACGGTCTTGGTGGTCGAGTTGCATGCCAGCCATGCGGCCGCTCGTGCCGCATTGTGGCGTTACGTCTTGTCGATGGACCTGGTCAATCACATGTCGGCGCCCTTGGCCGGGCGAGAAGACCCGCTGCGACACATGTTGACCGATCCGCGCGCCGTTGAGATGTCCCAAGGCGACGCGCTGTACGTACGGCTGGTCGATGTCGGCGCTGCCTTGTCGGCTCGCCGCTATCCGACCACGATCGATCTGATTCTCGACGTGGAGGACCCGTTCTGCCCGTGGAACGCCGGGCGATGGCGGCTGACCGCAGGCCCGTCGTACGGCAGATGCGCGCGCACCGATGGGGAGCCGGACCTGGCCCTGTCCGCCGAGACGCTTGGCGCGGTCTACCTCGGCGACACCGCACTCGGCACGCTGGGCGCCGCCGGGCGGGTACGGGAGCTCACGCCGGGTGCACTGGCCGCGGCCAGCACGGCCTTCGGCTGGCCGGTGGCGACCTACAGCCCGGAAGGCTTCTGACCCCCTCGTCAGGACGGCAGCGGCAGTTCCGGGACCCGGTGGGTCCGTTCGTAATCGGCCACCTGGCTGATCCGGCGTACGTGGCGCTGATCACCGGAGAATGCCGTGGCCAGGAAGGCTATGAGCAATGCGTTCGCCTCGTCAGTGGAGTGCATGCGGGAGCCGATCGAGATGACGTTCGCGTCGTTGTGCTCGCGAGCCAGGGTGGCTGTCTCGACCGACCAGGCCAGCGCCGCGCGTACGCCGGGCACCTTGTTGGCCGCGATCTGCTCACCGTTGCCCGATCCGCCGATGACGACCCCGAGACTGCCGGGATCGCCGACAACCATGGCGCCGGTTGCCAGGCAGTAGGCCGGATAGTCGTCCTCGGCGTCATAGCTCGCCGGTCCGACGTCGATTGTTTCGTGACCGGCGGCGTTCAACTGCGCGACGAGATGCCCCTTCAGTTCGTATCCGGCGTGATCGCTGCCGAGATAAACCCGCATGGCGTGCAGTCTGACAGGCCCGGCCGGGCTGTCTATGCGGGCAGGACGGGTGCCCTGCGAGCTAGCAGAGCGCCGGCCTGAGCTCCAGCACAGCCGGCAACGTGACCTCGAGGAGTTCCAGATCAGCCGAGGGCAGGCTGAGTCGATGCGCCAGCCCGGCCGGGACGGCGACCGCAGCACCCTTAGCCAGCGGCTCGGCCGGGCGGCCGTGGGTGTGCAGCGTCGCGGTGCCGGCCAGCAGGAACCAGAACAGCAGCTCACCGTCATGGAGCAGATCGACGACCGATGCGGTCTCACCGGCTGCGCCGCCGCTGGCCTTGGCTTGGGGGGCCTCGCCGGCGCGCCGCACCACCCGTACCCCGCCGAGCCCGTCCGTGGCGTCACCGATACCGGTGTCCCGACACTCGAATCCAGGCGAGCGCCACCGCTGCCACACCGCATCGGCAGCCGCGTGCCGCACGAATCGCTGACCCTCGAAGACCCGATCGGGGCGGACCTCTGGCGTCGGGAGCGTGATCAGGTGCTCCGCGGTGGTTTCGTGCTCTGCGGGACAACCGATCTCGACGACCTCCAGGCCGGCCGAGCTTTCCAGCACCCGGTGCCGGATCCCGGGAGGCTGCAGGACACAGTCACCTGGCTGCAGAACGAACGCCGGACCCTGGTCCTCGTAGACGACCCGGACCCACCCGGCGGCGCAATAGATCAGCTGAAAGCGCACCCGATGGTGGTGCACGTAGTCGGGCACCGGACCGGCCTCCGGGATGAGGATGTGCGAGGCGATGAACCGGCCACCCTGGCGTTTGGGCAGCAGGTCCCGATAGCGCATTCCGGCCCGCCCGACGCCACCGACGTCGCCATCATCGCGGGTGAGTTCGAACAGCGGCGGGGAGTCGGGAATCATCAGCGGAGGGTCGGCGTCCACGAGCTGGATCCGGGTGCCGTTTGGGGCGGTCAGGCGATCCGTACCCCAGGCCCGTGGATCGTCGCAGGCCAGCCGCAGCTCGCCCGGGTCACCGGTACCGCCGCGCTCCAGTCGGATCCGCAACCCGTGACCGGACAGCGCAGCGACGGCGGGATCATCCGCGGGCATGATCACGTCGAGCCGCAGGCCTAGCTGATCGACGAAGAAATCCACGGTCGGGTCGAGGTCGATGCAGGGCAGCACCACCTCAGCGGTGCGGATTCCGGTGGCGTTGCGGACCGGTGCAGTGGGCATGGCTTGACCGTACCCAGATCAGGCGACCAGTTGGTCGGCTGGGAACAGTGCGGCCTCGGTGAGTGCCTGGCGCCCGTCGTCGGTGAGCCGCACGGCGCGGCTGGTGCCCATCGGGCGGATCCAGCCCGGCTCGGTCATTCCGGCTAGGACCTGGACACCGAGCCCACCGGTGTTGGCACGGCAGCAGCGTAGAACGGCAATATTTCGGCGTACAGCGAAGCGTTGTCGACCTAGCGTCGCTGTGATGAGCCCACCCGTCACCGCAGCTCCCCCGCGACGCCTCTGGGCGGCCCCGTCGACGGCGTTGGTGGCGGCCGCGGTCACCGTGCTGCTGTGGGCCTCGGCTTTTGTCGGCATTCGGGCCGTTGGCGCAGACTTCAGCCCCGGACCGTTGACATTGGGCCGACTGCTCGTGGGTTCCATCGTCCTAGGCGGGATCGTCCTGATTCGAGGGCTCGTACCCCCACGTGGACGCGAGTTGGGCTTCGTCGCGCTGTACGGGCTGCTCTGGTTCGCCGGCTACAACATCGCGCTGAACGCCGCGGAGCAGTCATTGGACGCAGGGACCGCCGCGATGCTGGTCCAGATCGCGCCGGTGATCGTGGCCATCCTGGCCGGCGTGTTCCTCAAGGAGGGCTTTCCGCCGCGCCTGCTCGGCGGCAGCGTCGTGGCGCTGCTCGGCGCGGTCATCATTGCCGCGGGCAGTGGCACCGAGCACCGGATCGAATTCGCCGGGGTACTCGTGTGCCTGCTCGCCGGAGTCCTGTACGCCGCGGGGATGGTGGCCCAGAAGCCGGTGCTGCGGACGATGCCAGCGCTGCAGGCTACGTGGCTCGGCTGCACTGTCGGCATGGTGGCCTGCCTTCCTTTCGGTCCAGCGCTGTTGACCGAGGTCAGCCAGGCCAGCGGCGGTTCGATCCTCGGCCTGATCTACCTCGGTGTGTTCCCTACCGCGGTCGCGTTCACCACGTGGGCTTACGCGCTGTCCCGTACCCCGGCGGGTCAGCTGGGGGCCATGACATATCTCGTCCCGGTCGTCGCGGCCGGGATGTCTTGGGTGCTGTTGGCCGAGGTTCCACCCGCTCTGTCCTTCATAGGCGGTGCCCTGTGCCTGGTCGGCGTCGCGCTCACCCGGATCCGGCCGCGGCGTGAGCGAGGTAGGGCGCCCCTGACCACGTCCGACGAAGGAGAAACCGGGGTTGAGCGCGTCTGACCTCAGCGACCGCTGCGCCGCATGTCGACCAGCATTCCGGCTACCTGCCCGATGGCGCCCCGGCTGGCATCGAACGCCGATGCGGATCATTGCCTGATTCGCCAGGGGTCCTCTCCTCATCTTGAGAATCGGGGCAGCCTCTCGACACGCGATGTGCGATGCGGTGTCCCGGTGGGCGAGGATCGGATTGTGACCACCGGCGAGGCGTGGCAGGAAGTCGGCGATCGCGTCTTTGTACGGCGACACGCTTCGCTGGACCTGAACTGTGGTCTGGTCGTCGGTGACGATGCCTGCCTGGTGATCGACACCCGCCTCCATCTCGGGGAGGCTGCCGACCTGATCGGGGCCATCCGCATGATCACCCGTCATCCGTGGACGGTGGTCAACACCCACGCGCATTGGGACCACTGCTTCGGAAATGCCGCGTTCCGGCCGGCCCAGATCTGGGGCCACGTCAATGCAGCCGCCGATCTGGCCACCTCCGGAGAACTTCAGCGCGTCGCAGCAGTGCAACTGGCGCGGGCCGCCGGCTGGGAGGACGTTGCCCAGTGGATCGACGCGGCGCCGATCGATCCGCCGGATCGGCTGGTGGACGACTACGCAGAACTGATCATCGGAGGGCGGGGCATCGACCTGCGCTTCCTTGGCCGCGGCCACACCGACGGGGATCTGGTGGTCGAGATCGATTGTGGCAGCATCGATTCCGTGCTCTTCGCGGGTGACCTCGTCGAGGAGGGCAATCCCCCGGGGTTCGATGATGCCTATCCGTTCGACTGGGCTGCGACCCTGGGGCGCATGCACGGACTTGCTCGCGGTCCCGTCGTTCCGGGCCACGGGGCCGTCGTCGACGCCGACTTCGTCGCTGCGCAGCGTGCTGACCTGCTCGCTCTGGAAAACGTCATCCGCGAGACACTCGCCCGCCCTCCCGAAGGACTGAATTCGAGTGGGCCACTACCCAACGGAAGCCCGTACGACCCGGAAACCACTCGACTCGCCGTACGACGCGCTGAGCGGCAGCTTCATGGTTGACCTCCCCGGCGCACTTCGGCATGCCCTGGACGCCGAGCTGGGTGGCTACTCCAACCGGGAACTTGCCGAGGCAGCACACCGGCTCAGCGATCGATATCGCGCGGATCAGCCTGCCAGCCAACCGATCCTGGCATCGCCGCTGGACTCCGCCGCCTACCTCACGACCCGCATGCCGGCCACCTACGCAGCAGCCCGCCAGGCCTGCGATCGACTCTCCGCCGCTCGTCCCGAATTCCGGCCACGGTCCCTACTCGATCTCGGGGGCGGGACCGGCGCCTGCACGTGGGCGGTTGCCGATGCGTTCCCGTCGCTGGTCTCCAGCCATCTGGTCGATTCCTCGGAATCCGCGTTGGCCGCCGCTGCGCGCATGCTGACCCACAGCCGCCTGCAGGTCACACACGACACGGCTCGGCTAGACCGAACCGGCGGCTGGACGGCGACCACAGGCTTCGACCTCGCCGTGTGCGGCTTCCTGCTCGGAGAACTGGACACAGCTGCCCAGGACGCAGTCATTCTCGAAATGGCTCGAGCAGCACCTGTTGTCGCGATCATCGAGCCAGGAACCCCGGCCGGCTACCGGCGCATGCTCCGCGCCCGCGCGGCCCTGCTCGCTGCGGGGCGACTCCTGCT
>JALZDV010000182.1 GCA_030862345.1 Actinomycetota bacterium
GGCCTGCGGTCCGGGCCTCGGTCATCTGGTGAACTGCTGACCGAGGTGCTCCCGCCACGGCCCCCGCCCGCCCGAAATGGCTCGACCAATGGCCGGTCATCGTCTGGTGAACCCTTCTCCCTGCTGATGGCCATCTACGCGGGTGATCGACCGGACTTCTTCGCCCAGGCGTTCACCAGCACGGTCAACAACCAAACCCGCCGCCCGGACGAGGTGGTCATCGTCCAGGACGGACCTATTCCGGATGAACTCGCGCACCGTCTGGCCTGCCTGATCGCGGCCTCACCGGTCCCGGTGGTCCATGTCGTCCTGCCCCAGAACGGAGGTCTCGGACCTGCACTGGTCGCCGGGTTGGCCCGATGCTCCTACGACGTCGTGGCCCGGATGGATGCTGACGACGTGAGCGAACCGACCCGCTTCGCTGCGCAGTTGCCGCTGCTGGAGGCGGGCGCCGACATCGTGGGTACGGGCCTGCGGGAGTTCGTCGAAGATCCCGCCGACCCGGCCGACGTCCTCGGCACCCGAACGCCACCTACCGACCCGCGCCAGATCGCGCGGGCGGCCCGCTTCCACGATCCGTTCAATCACCCGACGGTGGTCTATCGGCGTCGGGCGGTGCAGGCGGCCGGCGGGTACCAGGACCTCCCGTTGATGGAGGATTACCTGCTCTTCGCCAGAATGCTCGCCGCCGGTGCCCGGCCGGCGAACCTCGCCGAGCCGCTGGTCAACTACCGCGTGGGAGCCGGTGCCTATGCACGCCGCGGCGGCCTGCGGCTACTGAGATCGGAACTGACGCTGCAGCGCCGGCTGCGCAGGCTCGGCTTCACCACGCCGCTGCAGTACATCCGCAATCTCGTCGTCCGCGGCGGTTACCGGCTCGTGCCGGAGTCGATCCGCCGGCTGGCCTACCGCGCGCTGATCGCGAACCGGCAGAAGTAAGTCGACCGTAGGGGCGCCCGCGTCCTGCGCGGCGGTCAGGTATCCTTCTCGATGGCCCGATCCGATCTCGGCCAACCCCTGTTATGACAAAGACCATGGTTCCCCACGCGCGCAACCAGCCGCGCAGCCCTTTCGTCGTGGACATCCGCGAGCTGGGGCGCCGCCCTGGTTCGTTGCTGCCGGTGCACCGCACGGTCACCGCGCCGCAGGGCGTAGGCGTGGATGTGATCGGTGTCCAAGCCGGGGACGAGCTCGTCCTGGACCTACGGATGGAATCCGTGGTCGAGGGTGTGCTCGTATCCGGGACGGTGTCCGGTCCGGTCGTCGGGGAGTGCTCGCGCTGCCTCGACCCGATTCGGGACATCGTCGAGGTCGAGGTCGTGGAACTGTTCGCCTACCCGGACAGCGCCACCTCCGAGACCACCGACGAGGACGAGGTCAGCCGGCTGACCGGGGACACGATCGATCTCGAACCGCTGGTTCGCGACGGTGTTGTGCTGGCCCTGCCGGTGGCCCCACTGTGTCGAGAGGACTGCGCAGGACTGTGCGTGGACTGCGGGCAGCGGTGGGATGATCTGCCACCAGACCATCAGCACTCCACCATCGACCCGCGGTGGGCGGCGCTGGCACAGTTCGCAACCAGCGCCGACAGCGATGCCGACGCAACGACACTCAAGGAGAGTTGACCGTGGCCGTACCCAAGCGCCGCCAGTCACGCAGCAACACCCGCTCACGACGGGCGAACTGGAAGGCGAGCACTCCCACGCTGACGACGTGCCCGAACCGCGCCTGCGGTCAGGTCAAGCCTCCGCACGAGGCGTGCCCGCACTGCGGCCAGTACAAGGGCGCCGAAGTCCTGTCGGTCTAGCGTTGCGGTTCTGAACGGCGACGCACGGTGACAGACCCGGCCGAGCCAGCCGACCAGGGGCGGATCGCGCTGGTGGAGGCGCTCGGCATCCCGATCGCTCCGGACATCCTCACCCTGGCACTGACCCATCGCTCGTACGCCTACGAGCATGGCGGACTGCCCACCAACGAGCGGCTGGAATTTCTGGGGGACTCCGTACTCGGTCTCATCATCACCGACACCCTCTACCGAGCCAATCCCGACCTGGCCGAAGGACAGTTGGCCAAGCTGCGCGCTTCGGTGGTCAACATGCGTGCGCTGGCCGAACTCGCCCGCGGACTGGGCCCGCAGGGGCTCGGAGCCGCATTGCGTCTCGGCGCCGGGGAGCTGTCCACCGGCGGTGCGAACAAGGACAGCATCCTGGCCGACGCATTCGAGGCGTTGCTGGGTGCGATCTATCTGGACCAGGGGTTGTCCGCGGTCAGTGTCCTGGTCGGCCGGTTGTTCGCCGACGTGCTGGACGAGGCGGCGACCAAGGGCGCGGGTCTGGACTGGAAGACGAGCCTGCAGGAACTCACCGCCCGACTGGGCCTGGGCACCGTCTCCTACCGGGTCATCGACGACGGTCCCGATCACGAGAAGACCTTCACCGCCCACGTCGACCTCGGTGGGACTCGGTACGGAAGTGGTGTCGGACGGAGCAAGAAGGACGCCGAGCAGCACGCGGCCGAGCAGGCCTGGCAGGAACTCTCCGCGCTGGGCGCGGCGGCAGACTGACAACCGAGCATGCCCGAACTGCCCGAGGTCGAAGTCGTCCGGGCCGGCCTGGCTCGAGAGGTGGTGGGCCGCGAGATCGGCACGGTGACGGTCCGCCATCCGAGGTCCATCCGCCGATTCCTGGGCGGCGCGGAGCAGTTCGAGCACGCCCTGATCGGCCGTACGATCCGCGGCGCCCATCGGCGCGGAAAGTATCTCTGGCTTCCGCTGTCCGACGGCCAGGTTCTGTTGGGGCATCTCGGGATGAGCGGCCAACTGCTCGTCGAGGCGCCGTCTCTCCCGGAGAATCCCCACCTGCGAGTGGTCATCGGGTTCACTGATCCGGGTCGAGACCTGCACTTCGTCGACCAGAGAACCTTCGGCGGGCTATGGGTGGAGCCAGCAGGTCCGGGTTCCGAGCAGTTACCCGCCAGCTTGACCCATATCGCCCGCGACCCGCTCGATCCGCTCTTCGACGAGCGCGTCTTCATCAGCCGGCTTCGCCGCCGCCGTACCGAGATCAAGCGGGCCCTGCTCGACCAGACCCTGATCAGCGGGGTCGGCAACATCTATGCCGACGAAGCACTCTGGCGGGTGGGCCTGCACGGTGGCCGGGCGACCTCGCGACTTCCGGTGGCCAAGGCCAGCGAGTTGGTCGGTGCCATCCGCGAGGTGATGATCGAGGCGTTGGCCTCGGGCGGCACCAGCTTCGACTCCCTGTATGTGAACGTGAACGGGGACAGCGGCTACTTCTCCCGGTCGCTGAATGCCTACGGACGTACGGACCTCCCCTGTCTGCGGTGTGGGACGCCGATGCGCCGGGAGGCCTTCATGAACCGCTCGAGTTTCTCCTGTCCGGTCTGTCAGCCCCGACCCCGCCGGCGCAACGCCGTTCGGATCCCGCGCAGATGACTGCGGACGCCGCTGGCACAGATGCAGCCAGGCTCAGCATCTGGGTACAAGGACACGTTCAAGGAGTCGGGTTCCGCTGGTGGGTACGCGAGCGGGCCACGACGTCTGGCCTGCGCGGCTTGGCGAGCAATCTTCCCGACGGATCGGTCGAGATCGTGCTCGAGGGATCCCGCACCGATTGTGTGGCTCTGCTCGCCCAGATCCAGGGGGGCGGCACGCCGGGACGGGTTGCCTCGGTGACCTCACGGTGGGGATCGCCCAGCGGCCTGACAAGCTTCACCCTGAGTTAGTTGCAGACGGGGCGCGAGCCGTTGACCGAACGGTGTCGGGCTGTCACCCTAGAGTCCTCTCATAGATTCGGTCCGCCCGCGCGAGCAAACCGCGGGACTTCCCAGCCGCAAGCGGAGGATTTCACCCATGGCCAAGGCCCTCCTGGGTCACGTTGCCAGCCCGTCGTCATTGCTACTCGAGGAGACGGTGATCCTGCGAAGCCGGATCCGCGCACTCGAAGCCGAGATAGCCAGCCTGCGTCAGGAGCGTGAACTGCTCCTGGGGGACGGGTTGCGCCGGCTGGCCGACGAGGCGTCGGCACCCGCCGAGCCCGTTCCCGCCTGAGTTCGAGAGTTTCGGCTTCGGCCGCCTCGTTCTTGGCTTCGGCGTGCCGCTCACCGGCTGCCGATCCCGGCTCGGATAGCCTCGGACCGGCCCTTCCCGCACTGCGGTAACCCGCCGTGCCGGCCAGAGGAGTTCTTCTCCGACCCGCTCTGGAGCCGCGTGCATCTGTCCAGTCTCACCTTGAAGGGCTTCAAGTCCTTCGCGTCCTCGACGACCCTTCGATTCGAACCGGGCATGAACGCCGTCGTCGGCCCCAACGGGTCCGGCAAGTCCAACGTCGTCGACGCGCTCGCCTGGGTCATGGGCGAGCAGGGCGCCAAGTCGCTGCGCGGCGGCAAGATGGAGGACGTCATCTTCGCCGGCACCTCCGGCCGCCCGCCGCTGGGCCGGGCCGAGGTCAGCGTGACGATCGACAATGCCGACGGTGCCCTGCCGATCGACTACGCCGAGGTCACGATCACGCGGACGATGTTCCGCAACGGCGGGTCGGAGTACGCCATCAACGGCCAGTCCTGCCGGCTCCTCGACGTGCAGGAGCTGCTGTCCGACTCCGGCATCGGCCGGGAGATGCACGTCATCGTCGGGCAGGGCCAGCTCGACTCGATCCTGCGCGCCACCCCGGTGGGCCGGCGCGGGTTCGTAGAGGAGGCCGCGGGGGTCCTCAAACACCGCAAGCGCAAGGAAAAGGCGATCCGGAAGCTGGAGG
>JALZDV010000191.1 GCA_030862345.1 Actinomycetota bacterium
CGCCGGGCTGCACCGTCCCGCCGGGCTGCACCGTCCCGCCGGGCTGCACCGTCCCGCCGGGCTGCACCGTCCCGCCGGGCTGCACCGCCCCGCCGGTTTCCACTGGTGGAGCAGCTTGGGCACCGCCCGTACCGCCGCGGGGGGCGGCACTGGATCCGCCGCCGGCACTCCCGCTACCGCCGCCAGCCGGAGCGTCATTTTCAGCCGGGGCGCTGTTTCCGGCAGGAGCGGGGTCGGGGAGTGGGATTCCGTCGGCGGGGTCGGGGGGCTTGACGCCTCCGTTGACGAACTGGGCGTAGGTGTTGGGGTCGAATGGGCTGTTGCCGTAATAGCGGCCGGCGCCGCCCATGAACGCACCGAACATGGTCGAGGTGCTGAACGGGTTGCTCCATTGGTCATAGACCAGGCCGGTGGCCATGTAGGTCCCGGCGGGTGAGGAGAACATGTTGTTGATACCGACCCGGGTCGGTTTGTTGAAGGGCAGCGCATTGGTCCACGGACCCAGTGCCGTCCCGACCAGGGCGCCGGTGAGTGCACCGGTCCCGGCGGCTGCCAGAATCTTGAGGTCCATGCTGGTCCGGGTACCTTCGTCCATCTGCTTTTTCATGGACAGGTAGGCGATGGTGAATTCCTCGGTGAACTCCTCGAAGCCCTCCTTTCCCAGTGCCCACCAGCCGGCCGGGGTGGTGAAGGTCTCCGCGGTTTTGATGGCCAGCTTGCGCATCACGTCGTTGGCTGCCTGCACCGCTTCCTTCACCGCGGCCTTCACGGTCAGTTGACGCGCGGCGATGGCGGTCAGCTTGGCTATCAGTAGCCGGATCGCGCTTTGCAGCGCGGCGATGATGCCAGCGCCCAACGCGAAGCCACCGAGGCCGCCATTCCACCAGTTCGCCAGGACCGTGATGAAGATCGCCATGATCGCAACCCCGAACGCGACGTTGATCGAGATCTTGGTGTACTCGGTCTCCAACGCGAAGCCGTCGGTCTTGACCGCGCAGCTGTAGGCGTTGCTGGCCAGCGCCATGACCTGCGCGTCGTAGGAGGTGAACAGTTGCTGGTTGATCTGGTCGAAGGTCAACGCGGACGGGGAATCCCAGCCGGCTCGGATGACGTTCCCGGCGCCGACGCACTCGTTTACCGCGTCCTGGGTGACGCCCTGCAACTGGACGTACAAACCAGACATCTGCCGGAGCCACGTTTCACTAGCCTCTGGCCAAAACCCCCCCGAAGCCAACAGCGAGACCAGCTGATTAGCCCAATCCGGCAAACCATTACTCGGATCCCACGCCGGAGTGACATCACCAGCTACCTCCGGCACACCCCACCCCCAGCCCCACGGTCCCTATTACATGTCGGTGAGCCAGGACCGGGCTCGTCGAGCAAGTGATTCAGGTCGACAGATTCAGGTCGACAGATTCAGGTGAGGTACATCGATGCCAACTTCGGCGGCCTGCTGCTGGTCGGCGCCGAACGAGGCCTCACACGTCCTTCGGACGTCCTTGCCGGTGTCCACCACCCGCTGCACGATCTCGTTCCCGGTGGCAGTGAGCTCGCGGGCCTTGCCGTCGCCGCAGAACGACTCATCAAAGGTTGTGCCCGGCTCGTCGTGCCCCCAAGGTGCCTTCTCGATGAGGCCATCGATCTGGCTAGTGAGATCCTTCCAGCGGGCCTGGAAGTTCGAGGCGGCCGGATCCCATATCCCGAGACCGTTGGCCACCTGTTGGGCTTGCACGTCGACATGGTCCTGTGACATGAGATCATCCCTTCCCGAGCATCTGGCCTGCCATGCGTTCGAGCACGCCTTCCAAGTCGCCGTCCATGTGCAGCTGCAGTTCCTCGCGCGGGATCAGTGGCTCGAACAGATCTAGGACCTGCTCCTGAGCCTTGGCTCCGGCAGCTTTGATCGCGTTGGTGATCTCGTCGGCCAGCTGGCGCGAGTCGGGTCGACGGTAGATCCGTGGGTCGAGATCCAGTCGAATCAGCTCGCCTCGCGCCCCGACGGTGACCGAAATGAACCCGTCGGGCGACTTCTCGGTCACCTGTACGGCGCGTGCCCGGTGATGGATCTCAGGACCTTCGGTGGTGAGTTTCTGGAGGCGACCCTGCAGTTCGTCCGCGTAGGCGCGCATCCCGGCGATGTCCGAGCGGTCGATGTGCCCTGACGGCTGCACGGCTGCACCCCCCTCCCAAGCCGGAATGGTTCTAAGTTGAGACGAGGATACTCAGCCAGAGGTTCCCTCTCATGCCTTCTTTTGGGAGCTGATAATCGACCCCACGAGCGGAGGCCCATGCGCAAGACGGGGACGATGCTCGTTGCCGTACTCGTCGCGGTCGGACTGGCATTGACACCTGCGGGCAGCGCGCAGGCCGTAGACCCGTCCTGCGACAGCCCGGCACCTGCGGCCCCGTTGGTCGAAGCACTGCCCTGGGCTCAACGGATGTATGACCCAGAAGACAAGCTGTGGCCGTTCAGTGTGGGCGCGGGGGTCACCGTGGCCGTCCTGGACTCGGGTGTCGATGCCACCCATTTCCAACTGCAGGGCAAGGTCGCGCCGGGCATCAGCTACGTTCCCGACACTCCCCGGGTCGGCAGCATCGACTGTGTTCCCTTCGGTACGGCGGTGGCGAGCATCATCGCAGCAGAACCGGTTAGCGGAGTCGGCTTTGCCGGCCTGGCGCCTCGAGCAGCGATCCTGCCGGTGCGGGTCAGTCAACAGATCCATACCAGCCCCGGGGACGAGGATCTGCCCGCCGGAACGCTCGCCCAGGGCATCGACTACGCCGTGGCCAACGGCGCCAACGTCGTTGCGGTGTCGGCAGTAAGCTATCGCGACGATCCGGCCTTGAGGGATGCGGTCAGCGGCGCAGTCACCGCTGGCGCAGTCGTTGTGGCGGCGGCCGGCGATGGTCACAACGAAACCAGGGACGGGGTACGGCCAACCCAAGAACTCGCCTATCCCGCTGCCTACGACGGCGTCATCGGGGTCGGCGCGGTCGGAGCCGACGGGACGCGTAGCCAGACTTCGCAGATCGGGCCGTACGTCGACCTGGTCGCGCCAGGGCTGGACGTGACCGCCGCGGCTTTCGACGGTCACCAGAGCTATAACGGGACCAGCATCGCCGTCGGCTTCGTTGCGGCTGCGGTCGCGCTCATGCTCGGCCAACCGGGCACTGATATGCGCGGGCTGACCGGCTCGCAGCTGGTGAACGTGCTCACCGGACGGCTCTACGGCACGGCCGACGGTACGGTCGGTGGGACACCGACTCTGGCGTACGGGCACGGCCTCGTCGACCCCTACCGGGCGATGACCGAAGGGATCGGTGGCGCCCTTCCGGACACGATCGACGGACATGAGGCGCCTCCGCCCGACGACGCAGCGCTGCAGTTGGCCGCCGAGCGGGCAGCGGCTAACGCCTTGGCGATACGCGCCGCGTTGGCACTCGGCGGGCTCGCCCTGGCCATCCTCGCGACGGCCTTCATCCTCCCGCGAGCGCGCCGCCGGCGATGGCTGCCCGGTCGTGATCGGGAATCTGCGCCGCTACGGGAGGACAAGGGTCCGGAGTTCCTCCCCGGCGAGCTGCTCTTTCGACATTCGACTGACAAGGTCAAGCAGGACCGATCCTAGGCCGACACCATCGGCTGCACTTCTTCACGAGGCCCCTTCGCCAGCCGCGGAATAGCGGCGGCTAGGCCTGACCGTCGCACCCCCTCGGTCGCGAGATCACGCCGGGGGAGCCTCGACCGCGCCGGGACGCACGCGCGGTCTCCCCGACGAAGAGCAAGGCGATGGCGCCGACCACACATCCCCATCATGTAGAACGCCGGCACCAGGGTGAGGAGCATTGCCGGGAAGGTCGCCGAGATGGTGGACAGTTACAGCACCTAGAGCAGCCCAAGGACCGCGAATCCGATCACTGCGCCGCCGATACCGGTTCCCATCAGCTGGTAGATGGACACCGCCACGAACAGCCCGATCAGCGAGACCACCACAGTGGCTTGTGGCCGACGCGATCTGACAGCGCCCCGGCGAAGGGAATAACCACCATCATCGACAGCATGCCGATGATCGACTCCATCGTGATGAGGTCGAGCACCGCCTGCTCGGCGGCCGAGATCCCGGCGAGCGGGGTGCCCTCACGCACTCTATGCCGCCAGGATGCGGTCGATCACACGGCGCAGCCGGGCCACCCCCTCGAGGGTGCGCTCCGGGGTGGTGGACGCGAAGCAGACCCGTAGGGCGTTCTGGAACCTACCGGTGGGGGAGAAGGCAGGACCGGGAATGAAGGCCACGCCCTCGCCAAGTGCCACCGGGACTAGGGCCTGGGTGTCGATCCGCTCCGGGAGGGTCACCCAGACGAAGAAGCCGCCGTCCGGATCCGTCCAGGTGGCCAGATCGCCCAGGTGTGTCGAGAGGGCTTTCTGCATCGCGATCTTGCGGTGGTGGTATTCCACCCGCAACCTGCTCACGTGGTCGTGGAGGTGCCCGTCCTTGAGGAATCTGGCGATCAGCCGCTGTGCCGGCAGATTGGTGCATGTATCCATGGCCTGCTTGGCGTTGATGAGCAGCTGTTGGAGTTCGGGGACGGCGTCGACCCAGCCCACCCTCAGCCCCGGCGCCAGCACCTTGGAAAACGTGCGTACCGACAACACGCACGGCTCGCCCTGACCCAACTCGCGCAGGCTGGGCAGCTCCTCCCCCTCGAAGCGGAGCAGACCGTACGGGTCGTCGTCGATGATGACGCACCCCCAGCGGCGGGCCAGGTCCAACAGGGCGTGCCGCCGTGGAAGGGACATGGTGGTGCCGGAGGGGTTCTGAAAGGTGGGGATCGCGTAGATAGCCTTGGGTCGGCGTCCCGCCGCCTCGATCAGACCGGGCAGCGCCTCCACCACAAGGCCGTTGGCGTCTATCGGCGCCTCGAGCAAGACACCGCCGTAGGACAGTACGGTGGCGCTTGCGTTGGTATAGGTCGGCGACTCGACGATCACCAGGTCTCCCGGGTCGACGAAAAGCTTGCAGGCCAAGTCGATGCCCTGCATTCCCCCGCTGGTGATCATCAGCCGGTCTGGCGTGGTGGCCTCCCCGGTGCACGAGAGCATGTCGAGCACGGCCGCACGGAGGCTGGGGTCGCCCTCGGTAGCCGCGTAGGCGTAGGCATCCGCAGCGTCCTCGCCCAGCTCGGCGGCGTTGATCGCCGCAAGCAGCCGGGTCGGCACGGCCTCGGCGGCCGGACTCCCCATGGCGAATCTCACGACGTCGTGGGACTGCTGGGCCAGTAGCGAGGTGCTGGAATCGATGACCGACCCGACCAGTCCACTCGCTCGGGCTGCCAACGGCAGGTGTCGCGTTGCGTGCGGCATGGTGCTCACTTCCTGATCGTCAAGTCCTGCGGGAGGTCGGTCAGTTTCTCCACGCCGTCGGAAATCAGCACGACCGGTTCGAACAGCTCGTAGCCCCAGTCATCCATCCACATCACCAGGATCACGTGAAAACACATCCCCGGCTCGAGGCAACCTGCTCGCCGGGGCGCAGGCTGATGGTGTGCTCGCCCCAATCCGGCGGGTACCCAGGCCGATTGAATAACCGATCCGGGAATCCTTCACCAGAGTCGGTCGAGGGCATGGCCGACCCCGAACAACCCGGTGCCGGTTCGCACCCAAACAGCAAGTGGGACCATCCCCATAAGGGAGGCCCCACTTGCTGTGTCTGGCGTGCGGAGTCGCTGTCGGGCTAGCCCGCCATCGTCGTGGCATTCGTCGCCTCGGTGTCGGAGGAGATCCCCGCCGATGTGACCAGGCTGGCCTTGAACTTGCCGAGGACGTCCATGATGTCGGTCGCGGCCTTGGTCCACGTCTCCTGGCGCGCTCGATAGGCGGCCTGAGAAGCGGAGTCTTCCCACTGGCCCAACAGCGCGTTGGTCTCACTGTTGATGCCGTCGAGTTCGGACTGGAAGGTACCGATCGCCTTGTCGACGTAGCCAGCCGCGTCTGACTGGTCGTTCCAACTGTCCTTGTACCAATCTCCGTCGCTCATGATCGATTCCCTTCCCTAGACCGGTAGCTTCGAGGTCAAACCGACGGCTTGGTCGCCGGCCTGGCCGACCTGCTGGGCCTGCTCTTCGTCGCCAGCGGTGAACTTCTGGGCGGCGGTGTTGGCATCAGCCGAGGTGGCCGACAGGGCCCGATTCATCGTGTTCAGCTCGTCCTGGATCTGCATCTTGACCTGGGCGAACCGCTGGGCGAATCCACCCTTCGAACGTGCTTCCAGGATGGAAAGGTCACCTTCCAGTGTGCTGACGGCTCCCTGCATCGCCTGCGCCGCCCCGTCGGCTTTCGTGGCGAATGTCGTGAGTTGTACCCTGCTTACACCGCTGCCTTCTGGCAAAGTCCACACCTCCAATAGTCATCTGCGCTCCCGCCATCGGTGGCGAGCCACGCTTGTTTCTGTTGTGTTGTGACGGCTGGGTTGGCATTGCGGTTCCCCGGTTCGTGATCTAGAACCTAACGCCGTGTCGGGCCCCGGTGATAGGCCCACCCAAGAAGATCAACCCCAGCATTCACCAGCCGGTAGCGGGCTATCCATCTCCGGCCGGCTCCTTGAGCTCAGCCGATCGTCGGGTCAGCCGACGGCCTGCTGGGCGGCGCGTGGGTCCAACGCGCTGCCCGCAGGGACCCGCGCGATCAGCGAGGCCGGCAGTGCGATCGGGAGGACGTTGCCGTACCCGAGCAGCGTCTGTACCTCCACCGAGAGCGGATAACGGCGCCCCTCGTCAGTCACCAGGTACCGGGTTCCGGTGTCGGAGCTGGCCGAGGCCCGCTCCTCGACGATGGCGCCGTGGCCCGGTTCGACGAGGACCCGGTCGGCCAGCACGGTTCCCGCTGCGGTACGGCGCTGGGTGGCGTTGGCGTCCTCGGCACCGGCCACCGCTGCCTCGACGGCAATCTGCGGGGTTTCCTCGTCGGCGATGAAGGAACCGCAGATGGTCGGGTTCTGTGCCTGGATCTCGAACATCTCCGGCTGGTCGGCGGGAGGGTCGGTCGGGGCCCGCTCGGGTAGCGACGATCTGGGGGCGTCGGTTGCCTCGTCGGAGGGAAGCAGCCGAGCTTCCGGCGGCTGCCCGGCATAGACGGAGTCCCGGATCGCCGGATCGGCCAGCAGGATCAGGTGCTGAACCTCGGTGATCTCCTGAATCTGGCTGGGCGTCACCTGGTAGTACTGCCGGTCGTTGGCCGAGGCAACATAGCGAACCTCCCCCGAGGTCGCGCCGGGAAAGGCGGTCGAGGGTGTGCCTCTTTCAAAGACCGGCTCCGGTACGAGGTCGCGGCCACCGGGCAGCGCGTTCAGCCACGCTGTGCCCACCTCGATCTGGGGCGTGTCCTGCAGAGTCAGTCCCTCCAGGACCGGACCCTCGTTCGGAATCGGATACCGGTGCCCGTCGGCGACCATGTGCAGTGTGTTCAGCTCGATGTCGCGGACCAGGACCGCCCGATCGCCGATCAACTGCCCCTGGCTGATGTCGCGACCCACGACCAGCGCGGTGTTGGGAACCTGCGCTCCGCTGATCGTCTGCGCGGGCAGCGAGCACAACGTCCATGGGTCGCCCAGCATCAACTCCGGAGCGGGCAATGAATCGGGCGCGTCGGCGATGCCCAGCCGCGGACCACGGGGCGCGGCGCGCAGTGATTCCCGCGAGACCTCGATGATTTCGACGCTGTTGACCAGCAGCGCTGCGGAGGCGAAGTTGGCGGTGGGATAGAGCAGCTGCTGGCCGTCCTCATCGGGCAGCCAGACGAAGGTCGCGCTGGTTTCCTGCTCGACGATGACCGCGCCGCCCTGCTGCCAGAGCGTGTTGCCGCTGGGAAAGAAGATACCAATCAGGCCGGCTCCGGCCAGACCGACGACCGCGATCATCACGCCGGCGAACGCTGAGCCGATCATCTTGCGCAGCGGGGTCTGGATCGGGTCTGTTTCGCGCTGCACGATCCCGGAGATGACCCGCTGGACCATGAATTGATAGGACTGGAACAGGTCCCGGCGGCTGGCCATCGTTCAGCCGCCAATACTGCGGAAGTACCCGTACAGACCGAGTACGGCACAGGCCACCGGCACCACTGCCACCACCAGCACGATGTCCAGGATGTCGGAGATCCGCCCGATGTAGGGGCTCGGTGGCCGGTTCTGGTACGCATACCCGGCCGCCAGCACCAGCGCTGCCAAGACAACCAGCACCGGCACGACAACCGACAGCCGCGAGTCCGGAGCCATGCTTACCGTTCCCACGGCGACTGCCGCGAGTCCCACGACGCCGGTGACCAATAGCGGAGCACGGTGCCGTACAGCGGGGAAGAGCCGTCCGCGCAACAGCGAGGCACTGGCCACGACGGCGACCAGGATGAAGGCGCTCAGCTCCCCGCTGCCGATCAGGGCCAGCTCGCTCAACGAGATGACCACCGCCCCACCGAGCAGCATCCCACCGAGCAGTTCATCCGAGCGTCGTACGGTCGCGTGCACCCGCGGCAACGGGACGACCGGAGGATCGGCGAGCAGGTCTTCGACGGTGGTCGGCAGGCTCGGCATTGGGAGCTTGCCGAGCCGGATCGAGAGCAACGGGATGCTTGGGGTGAACACCACGACCACCGAGGCCAGGATCGCCGCGATGTCAGCTGCGTTGGTGTCCCAGATTAGTGCGATCAGCGAGCCGAGAAATCCGAGAAGCCCGACGACGATTCCGGCCACGAAATACTGCGTACGGTCGGCGACCCCCAGATACCCGAGCAACCCGATCACGAATAGCGCCACGCAGCCGGCCAGATACTGGGCCGGCTCGGCATCGAGCAACGGCTGGTCACCCTGGCCGAAGGCAACCCCGCCGGCAAAGGCATAGATCATGGCCACGCTGCCGATCACCGCTCCGGCGCCGGCATCACCCAGGCCGCGGGACATCGCCACCGCCGCGACCAGCAGGATCAACGAGAGTCCCAACGCGATGGCGCCAGGCAGCTTCCAGTTGGGACCCGATGTGAGGAGGATTCCCAGACCGAGCAGCAGTGCGCTCGAGGCGACAGCCACCGCGGCCCGGCGGGTGTTGGCCGATCCCCAGGACCGGCTCTGCCGCCGGGCGTCGGTGGCAATCGCGTCGACGACGTCGTCGTAGTCCATCTCCGGCCAATCGGCGCGACGTGGCATCAGATGCAGGACATCCCCGTCGCGCAACTCCTGGGTGCCGATCGGCCGCGCCGCGTCGATCAGGGTGCCATCCGACTTGCGGAGCACCCAGCCGCCGTGCTTCTGCCCCTGGTCGGCGAGTTCGTCACCTGCGGCTCGCAGCAGGCCGGGAAGCAGTTCGGCCGTGGGTACATGTTCCGGGAGAGCCACGTCCACCCGGCGACGTGGGGCCGCGATGGTGACCCGCGCCAGCCCCGTACCGGCACCCCTGCTCAACGTCCCCGGCCCTCTCGGCTCAAAATTGTCCCCCTAGATCCTTGCCGTAGGCAACGAGGATCTCAGCGGTCGACAACGACAACCGGCGATCATGCCTCATACGATAGGTCCACTCGCTCACCCCCCGTCGGCAGCTGACGTTCCCAGGAGGCGACCCGTGGCCACAGTCATCTTGCGACGACAGCCGCGCCGGGATGCTCCCGAGCTGCCCACCGGTGACGTTCTGCTCGACCCGCCGCCGGAGATCCCCGCACCGACCGGCGCGGGGTGGGGCCGGATGATGATGATGCTGCCGATGGTGGCCGGCGCCGCGGGAATGGCGCTGCTGTTCGCCAGCCAACGGTCGGGTCCCTTCGCCTACGTCGCCGGCGGCCTGATCGGCTTCTCCATGATCGGCATGATGGCCGCGAATCTGCTGCAGGGCGGCGGTGGACCGAGCAAGAAGGAACTGATCGCCAAGCGGCGCGACTACATGCGCCACCTCTCGCTGCATCGCCGCAAGGTGCGGCGTACGGCAGTCGAACAGTGCGAGGCGATGTTCTACCGCCACCCCGATCCGGCCTCGCTTTGGACGACCGCCGCCAGCCACCGACTCTGGGAGCGGCGTACCACGCACGCCGACTTCGGTGTGATCCGGATCGGGGTCGGTCAGCAGGCGCTGGCAACGCCCATCGTCGCCCCGCCGTCGAGGTCCCTCGACGAACTGGAACCATTGTGCGCCAGCGCACTGCGGCGATTCGTGCTGACCTATTCCACAGTGCCCGATCTGCCTATTGCCATGGCGATCAACGGTTTCAGTCGGGTCCATGTCACCGGGCATCTGGATCGGGCTCGCGCTCTGGTCCGGGCGGTGATCGCTCAGCTGTGCGTGCATCACTCGCCCGAAGACGTCATGATCGCCGTCGTCGCCGGAACGCAGGAGCGGGAGAAATGGGAGTGGGCCAAGTGGGTCCCGCATGCGCTGCACCCGGAACGCACCGACGCGCTGGGCAATCTGCGGCTGGTCACGACCAGCATGCCGGCCTTGGAGGCGATGCTCGACGACCTGCTGGCGACCCGGCCCAGATTCGACCCTTCCGCACCGGCCGCACAAGTGCCGGGTGCCCACCTCGTGGTCGTGCTCGACGGCGGTGAGGTGGTCGGGTCCAGCCACCTGATAACCGGGGGTACCGGCGTCGAAGGTGTCACGGTCCTGGACCTGAGCACGCCGCCGGCCCGGCTGCTGGACCGGGCCACCCTGGTCCTCGACGTCGACAAAACCGGCGCACTGCGCAGCCGGACAACAGACGGCGACGCCGAGATCGGCCGTGCGGACGAGTTCAGCGCGGTGGAGATCGAAGCCCTCGCCCGTCAGATCGCGCCGTTGCGGCTCTCGATCGGCGGCAAGGGCGAACAGGTCATGAACAACGCGTTGGACCTCGCCGACCTGCTCAACATCGACGACCCGTACTCCTACGACACTGCGCAGTTCTGGATTCCGCGCGCCAATCGGGATCGACTGCGGGTACCGATCGGGATCGGTCCGGAAGGCCAGCCGATCGATCTGGACCTCAAGGAATCCGCGCAGGACGGCATGGGCCCGCACGGGCTGCTGATCGGCGCGACCGGTTCCGGCAAGTCGGAGCTGCTGCGCACGCTGGTACTGGCGCTGGCGGCCACCCACTCGTCGGAAATGCTCAACTTCGTCCTCGTGGATTT
>JALZDV010000183.1 GCA_030862345.1 Actinomycetota bacterium
ACGGCCGCGCGGTCCACGAGCATCCGACCGCGATCCTCGCCGACAGGGAGCGTCAGAACGCCATCCTCAAGGCCGGCTGGCGGTTGCTGCGATTCACCTGGTCGGATTACCGCGATCGACCGCGGTACATCGCCGCCACGACCGCCGAACTGATCGGACATCCGCTCTAGTCCCTCGCCGGCTGTGCACCACCCACGGCTCTGCATTTCCGAGATGTCGCAGGTCTGCCGACAACTCACGGCGTTAGTCATCTGCACACCTACGACATCAGTGGGGCAGACGCAAGATGACGTAGGTTCGCCGGTTGCGCGCCCGGTGGGTTGCCTGTGGACCCACGACATCAATGTGATGAGGAATGGTCAAGCTGCGGCCGCCGTCCGGCTACTTCAGCAGCAGGGTGGCCAGGCGCTTGCTGCCGATGATCAGCCCCAGCGCACCCATGACGACCAGGTAGAGCACGTGGCCGAGGATCGAGACGTCGACCAGGCCGGTCACCAGCGAGCGCACGAGTTCGATCCCGTGATAGAGCGGGGTGCACTGCACTATCACCTTTAGCGCTTCCGGATAGACCGAAAGCGGATAGAACGTGGTCGAGAACAAGAACATCGGCAGGACTGCCAACTGGACGAACTCGAAGTTCTGCCAGCTTTTCATGAATGACGTGGCGGCCAAACCGACTGCGGCGAAGGCGAATCCGATGAGGATGCACGCCGGGACTGCCAGAATCGACCACCACGACTGCACCAGACCGAGGGCGAGCATGACGGCGAGGAAGGCCGTGGAATACAGCGCGCCCCGCATCAGTGCCCAGGTGGTCTCCCCCGCCGCGACGTCCGATGCCGACAGCGGCGTGGCAAGCACCGCGTCGTAGAGCTTCGCGTACTTCAGCTTGAAGAAGATGTTGAACGTCGAGTCGTAGACCGCGCCGTTCATCGCCGAGGACGCCATGAGCGCCGGGGCCACGAAGACGGTGTAGTCGACGGCCACGCCGGCGTCCGTGGTGACCGCACCCACGAGCGCACCGATCCCGATCCCGATCGAGAGGAGGTAGAACAGCGGCTCGAAGAACCCGGACAGGATCAACAGCCAGCCGCGCCGGTAGACGAGCACGTTGCGCTCGACCAACAGGCTGGCTCGCCGGGCCGAAGGCAACGGCATCGGCAGGACTCTGGCCAACAACGTCCACGAGGACCCCGCTGGGGTGGGTTCCGGCGGCAACGTCGGCTGGCGGGGCGGACTGAGGCTCACGGTCAGATCACCAGCCGCTTCACGAACTGACGCCGAGCCAGCCACCCGCCGAGACCACCCAGGGCGACCAGGTACGCCACGTTGACCAGGGCCAGTGATCCGTCGAGATCGCCGAGTGCCAGGCCCCGGGTGAGCGACACCCCGTGCCAGAGCGGGGTGGCGTACGCGACCGGCTGCAGGACCCCCGGAAGCTGGTCGACCGGAAAGAATGTGCCCGAGAAGAGGAACATCGGTACGAGCCCGAACCGAATCAAGGCCGCGAAACCCGCATCGTTTTGGACCCACGCGGCGAAGGCGGCAACCGGCGCGGCGAAGGCGAGTCCGGTCAGCACCGCGGCGGGTAGCGCGAGCAGACCGAGCGGGAGTGCCAGCGCGCCGAACGCGGCCATCACGGTGAGGAACACCGCGAGCGTGGTGACCAGGCGAAACAGGATGAACAACAGGTGGCCGGTGACCAGGTCGCGGACCTTCACCGGAGTGGACAGAATCCCCTCGAAGGTCCGGTGCCACTTCAGAGCACCCATGATCGGATACGTGGACTCGAAGGTCGCGGTCTGCATCGCGGTGGCTGCCAGCAGCCCCGGTGCCAGGAAGACGAGGTAGTCCACGCCCTGATCCAGGCGCCCGCCCTGATCGACGAGAGTGCCCAGCGAGATGCCCATCGCGGCGAGGAAGAGGACCGGCTCCAGGATCGAAGAGACGACCGAGCCCTTCCAGTTGCCCTTGTAGTTCAGCATCTTGCCCTCGAAGACCACCTGGGAACCGCGGGGCAAGTGGCGGCGCTCGGTGTCAGCCGCCTCCTCCTGTCGCGGGGTGGCCGCTGGCGGGTCCCCGGCCATCAGTCCACCAGGGAGCGGCCGGTCAGCCGCAGGAAGACGTCCTCCAGCGAACTACGGCGAACCAACACAGAAGAGGGTCGCAGGCCGCGCTCGACCACTGCCGTGGCCGCGCCGTCGCCGTCGTCGGTGTAGAGCAGCAGGCGATCCGGCAGAACTTCGATCCGTTCGGCGAGGTCGGCAATCCCGTCTGCCTGTGCCTCGTTCTCCCCGGTGGCGAAGCGAAGCTCCAGCACCTCACGGGTTGAGTAGGTCGCGATCAGCTCCCCCGGAGAGCCCTCGGCGGCGATCCGACCCTTGTCCATGACGACGAGTCGGTCGCACAGTTGTTCGGCCTCGTCCATGTAGTGCGTGGTGAGCACCAGTGTGACGCCACGTTGTTTGAGCCGGAACAGCCTGTCCCACAACGCGTGCCGCGCCTGGGGGTCGAGTCCCGTCGTCGGCTCGTCGAGCAGCAGAAGCTCCGGCTCATTGATCAGCGACCGGGCAATCGTGAGCCGCCGTTTCATCCCGCCGGACAGCGGCTCGACCAGGTCGTTCGCCCGATCGGTCAGTTGCACGAAGTCGAGCAACTCCTCGGCCCGCGCGCGGATCTGGGCGCGACCTATCCCGAAATACCGGCCGTAGATCAGCAGGTTCTCCCGTACGGTCAGCTCCTGGTCAAGGTTGTCGGTCTGCGGTACGACGCCGAGCCGCGCCCGGATCCCGGGCCCGTCGGTGACCGGATCGCGGCCGAGGATCTGCAACCGACCGTCCGTCGGTGGGGAGACCGCTCCGATCATGCGCATCGTGGAGGACTTGCCGGCTCCGTTCGGGCCGAGGAAACCGAAGGCCTCCCCACGACGGACCGAGATGTCGATCCCGTCGACGGCGGTGAACTCACCGAACTTCTTCCGCAGTCCTCGAGCCCAGACAAGCTCGTCATTACGGGGCCGGTCATCGACGGCGATCGGGTCCCGGGTGAGGGAGAAGGACTCGGTCATAGGCCCGACGCTAGCCCAGGCTTCTGATCTGCCGGAGCGCTTTTCACCCATGCCGGCCAGCCTGCAACCTCAAGCGCGATTGAGGTCAACTCCCCGAGAGAACGTCCGAGCCGTTTGACAGGCTGGACCGATGCGCATCGCCACCTGGAACGTGAACTCCGTCGGCGCCCGGCTGCCTCGGCTGCTGTCGTGGCTGGAGGACACCGCCCCGGACGTGGTCGCGCTGCAGGAGACGAAGTGTGCGGCCGCAGCCTTTCCGTACCTGCCAGTCCAGGCGCTCGGCTACGAGGCATTGGCTGCTGGTGACGGCCGGTGGAACGGGGTGGCGATTCTGTCGAAGGTGGGCCTGAGCGACCCGGTCACCGACCTGTCCGGCCACCCCGAGGCGCGGCTGGCGGCGGCTCAGTGCGGGCCGCTGCACGTCACGAGTGTGTACGTACCCAATGGTCGATCGCCCGGTGATCCGCAGTACCCGTACAAGTTGGACTGGCTCGCCTCTCTGCGGACCCGCTTGGATGCCTTCGATCCTGCCCAGCCGCTGGTCATCATGGGTGACTTCAACGTGGCACCGACCGACGATGACGTCTGGGACATCAGGGCCTTCGCCGGGTCGACCCACGTGACTGCGGCAGAGCGCGGCGCCGTACAGGCGCTGCTCGACTGGGGTCTGATCGACCTTCCGGCGCGGCCGGGCAAGGGCGAGCATCCGTTCACCTACTGGGACTACCGCGCTGGAATGTTCCACAAGGACCTCGGCATGCGGATCGACCTGGTGCTGGCCACAACCTCGGTACCGATCATCGACGCTTATGTCGACCGCGAGGCACGGAAGGGCAAGGGGCCGTCCGACCATGCACCCGTGGTGGTCGACATAGATCTGTAGGCGCGTAACCGCGGATGAGGGTACGACCGTGGCAGCCGATGTCGCATCGAGATCAAGATGCATCGGCCGCGCGCCGAGGAGGCGGCCTAGCTCAGGTCGGGAAAGAACAGTTCGACCTCACGTGCGGCGGACTCCGGCGAGTCCGACCCATGCACGATGTTGTTCTGCACCTCGAGGGCAAAGTCCCCGCGGATCGTGCCGGGCGTGGCAGCAACCGGGTCAGTCGCGCCGGCCAGCCCACGGAAGGCGGCGATCGCGCGCGGCCCCTCGACAACCATGGCGACCAGCGGCCCGCCGGTGATGAATTCGAGCAGGGACTCGAAGAAGGGCTTGCCCTGGTGTTCGGCATAATGCCGTTCGGCAGTCGCCCGGCCCAGGGTGCGCAGGTTCAGCGCGACGACCTTCAGACCCTTCGCTTCGACCCGGCTGATCACCTCGCCGATCAGGGCGCGGCGTACGCCGTCAGGCTTGACCAGGACGAGGCTGCGTTCGGTATCAGGCACGAGCGCGGAGCCTACCCATCGACTGTCGGCGGCTTCGCGGGCATGGAGCCCAGCAGTTCCGCACGGATGCGCAGCAAGTAGATCCAGAGCAACACGAAGAGCCCACCCAGGAACCACATGGCGCCGGTGAACAGACCGGTGGCCAGCACGGGGAGCTGTGCTACCAGGCCGGCCTGCGGTCCCCACGATCGGCGCTGCAGGCCGGCCACCGCGATCAGGACTACGACCACGGCAAGCACGGCCGCGAGCCGAGGCGGCGTCAGGCCGGGGCCGCTCTGCGCTATCGCCCGGGGGACGAAGAGCACGACCAGCGCTTCCAGGACCAGGATCGCCGCACCGCCGGCGCTGAGACGCTTGGCCAATCGCTGCCGATCCGCATTCGACTCAGGGGCGCCCTGAGTCGAACCTATCGACTCCGCGGGCCCCTGAGTCGGATCGATCGGGTCGTCGGGGAGCCCATCATGTGACGTCATCGGGGCCAGCCGTCTTCAGTCGCGGCCGACGAGCAGCGCACGGGCGTCCCCGGCGGTCACGACACTGCCGGTGATCAACACGCCCACTCCGGACAGCACGTCGACGTCGGTCTCGGCCAACTCCACCGCTGTCTCGATCGCGGTCGCCAGATCCGGTACCACGATCACCCGGTCGGCACCGAACACCGGCACCGCGATCACCGCCAACTCGTCGGCGGACATTCCACGCGGTGAGCTGTTCTGGGTGAGCACCACCTCGTGCAGGACGGTTTCGGCGATCTCCAGGATTCCGCGGACGTCCTTGTCGGCAAGGCAGGCCACAACCCCGATCAGCCTGGTGAAGTCGAAGGCTTCCTCCAATGCGGCCACCGAGGCGGCCATTCCGGACGGGTTGTGCGCCGCATCTACCAGCACAGTCGGTGCCGAGCGCACAGATTCCAAGCGCCCGGGAGACGTCACGGCGGCAAAGCCTTCGCGTACGGCGGCAATGTCCATCGGCCCGGTTGCCGCGCCCGCGCCGAAGAATGCCTCGACGGCGGCGAGGGCCAGGACGGCGTTGTGTGCCTGATGTTCGCCGTGCAGGCCGAGATAGATCTCCTCGTACGCACCGCCGAGGCCCTGCAGCCGCAACACTTGGCCGCCAACGGCGATCGAGCGATCCAGGATTCCGAACTCGGCGCCCTCGCGCGCAACGGTCGCGTCGACGTCGACCACCCGTCGCACCAGAACCTCGGCAGCCGCCGGGTCCTGAGCGGCCAGCACGGCGGTCGCGCCGGCCTTGATGATCCCGGCCTTCTCCCCGGCGATGGTCGCGACATCGGGCCCGAGATAGTGCGTGTGGTCCAGCGCGACCCGGCCGACCACGGCGACCGTCGCATCCGCCACGTTGGTGGTGTCCCAGGTTCCGCCCATGCCCACCTCGAGCACCGCGACGTCGACCGGCGCGTCGGCGAAGGCTGCCAGGGCGACGCCGGTCAGCACCTCGAAATAGGACAGGGGCAACTCTTGTGCGGCGTCCACCAGGTCGATGAACGGAGTGATCTCGTCGTAGACCTCGACAAAACGCTCGGCACTTATCGGCTGACCGTCCAACACGATCCGTTCGGTGACCGAGTTCAGATGCGGACTGGTGAAGCGGCCGACGCGTAGGCCGAAGGAGCGCAGCAGGGAGTCGACCATCCGGGCGGTCGAGGTCTTGCCGTTCGTACCCGTGATCTGGATGACCGGGAACGCCTGCTGCGGTGAACCCAGGGCGTCAGCCAGGGCCGCCATTCGAACTAAGGTGGGTGACAGGCGCGACTCCGGCCACCGGGTCCGGAGTTCGGTCTCTACTCGGGCCAACCCGGTTATCGATTCCCCGTCCGGGGCAGGCCGCTGCACACTTCCTAGGATGCCAGCCATGTCGCTACACCCCAGCGCCGCCCAAGGCCGGTCAGGTGCGCCCGGTGTGCCGGACAAGCCAACCCTCGACGGCATCGAGGAGCGCTGGTCGCGGGTATGGGCCGAACAGGGCACCTACGACTTCGACCGGGACACCACGCGCGACGAGGTCTTCTCGATCGACACACCGCCGCTTACCGCCAGTGGCGCCATGCATGTGGGGCACGCCTTCTCGTTCACGCACACCGATCTGATCGCCCGCTACCAGCGGATGCGCGGCAAGAACGTCTTCTACCCGATGGGCTGGGACGACAACGGATTGCCGACCGAGCGCCGCGTCCAGAACTTCTACGGTGTCCGGTGCGACCCGTCGCTGCCCTATGACCCGGAATTCACCCCGGCCGCGTCACCCGGAAAGGGTCAGATCCCGATCTCCCGGCCGAACTTCATCGAGCTCTGCCGCGACCTCACCCTCGAAGACGAGAAGGTGTACGAGGACGTGTGGCGCCGGATCGGGCTGTCCGTGGACTGGTCCACCACCTACCGCACCATCGACGACAACTGCCGCGCCATCTCGCAGCGCGGCTTCCTGCGCAATGTGGCCCGGGGCGAGGCCTACCAGGCTGAAGCCCCGACGCTCTGGGACGTCACGTTCCGGACGGCCGTGGCACAGGCCGAGCTGGAGGACCGGCAACGGCCCGGTGCCTACCATCGGATTGCGTTCCACCCCGCCGATGCTGGGAACTCCACCGCCCAGAGCGCGCCGATCTACATCGAGACGACGCGACCTGAGCTGATCCCGGCGTGCGTCGCCCTGGTTGCCCACCCGACAGACGAGCGATACGCCGGGTTGGTCGGTACGACCGTCCGTACGCCGGTCTTCGGCGTCGATGTCCCGGTCTTCGCCCACCACCTTGCCGAGCCGGACAAGGGATCAGGGATCGCGATGATCTGCACCTTCGGTGATCTCAACGACGTCACCTGGTGGCGTGAGCTCTCGCTACCGACTCGACCGATCGTCGGCTGGGACGGACGGATCATCGCCGATCCCCCACCCGGCTTGGAGGGTGCCGAGGCGCGGGCTGCCTACGAACAGATGGCCGGCGCGACGATGTTCTCTGCCCGCGAGCGGGTCGTGGCAATGCTGCGCGAATCCGGTGATCTGGACGGCGAGCCCAAGCCGATCACGCACCCGGTGAAGTTCTACGAGAAGGGTGATCGTCCGCTCGAGATCGTGACGACCCGGCAGTGGTACATCCGTAACGGCGGCCGCGACGATGACTTACGCGCTGAACTCGTCGACCGGGGCAAGGAGATCGACTTCCACCCGGGGTTCATGCGGCACCGGTACGAGAACTGGGTCGGCGGCCTGAACGGGGACTGGCTGATCAGCCGGCAGCGGTTCTTCGGCGTCGCCTTCCCGCTCTGGTACCAACTGGATGCCAACGGCGACCCGGACTACGAGCGGATGATCCTGGCCGACGAAGGCAGTCTGCCGGTGGATCCGAGCTCGGACACGCCGCCGGGATACACCGAGGATCAGCGTGGCAAGCCCGGTGGCTTTCTCGGAGACCCCGACGTCATGGACACCTGGGCCACCTCGTCGCTGAGCCCGCAGATCGCCTGCGGCTGGGGTCGCGACGATGACTTGTTCGCCAACACCTATCCGATGGACCTGCGTCCGCAGGCTCACGACATCATCCGGACCTGGTTGTTCGCCACGGTCGTTCGGGCACACTTCGAGCACGGCGGTATCCCGTGGCATAACGCCGCGATCTCCGGGTTCATCCTCGACCCGGACCGCAAGAAGATGAGCAAGTCCAAGGGGAACGTCACGACGCCCATGGACCTTCTGGTCGAACATGGATCGGATTCGGTGCGCTACTGGGCGGCCAGCGGCCGCCTCGGCATCGACACCGCACTCGAACCCGGCCAGATGAAAGTGGGTCGCCGGTTGGCGATCAAGCTGTTGAACGCCAGCAAGTTCGCGCTCGGGCATGACATTGGAAGTCACGCCCGGCCGGAGGCGGTCACCGAACCGCTCGATAAGGGAATGCTTGCCGCACTGGCGGACGTTGTACGGCAAGCCACTTCGGCGATGGACAACTACGAGCACCAACGTGCCCTCGAGGTGACAGAGGCGTTCTTTTGGACGTTCTGCGATGACTACCTGGAACTGGTAAAGGCGCGGGCGTACGGCGATGTGACCGCGGACGATCCGGCGGCGGCCTCAGCG
>JALZDV010000205.1 GCA_030862345.1 Actinomycetota bacterium
CCGACCAGCAGGCGCAGGCCGTCGGAGCTCCGCAACCAACCGGGGTCGAGGCCGACCTCGCTGGCCAGCGGCTCGTTCAGCACGAGCAGCCGCGAGTGGGGAGCCTCCTCGGCCTGCCAGGGAATCGACATCTCCGCAAGCTCTGAGGCGAAGCTGTCGTCCCAGGTCACGGTCGGGGCCGATGCGACGCTCATCCCATCAAGGATATGTGGGACACGTGACTAGGTGGGCAACCGGCTGTGGAGCATTCCTCCCCTCGTACCATCAGAGTTGCCTCGCGCCACTCACCTTGGCGCTAATCAGCTGCCATCGAGGGCGGCACGCGCAGAGTGAATGCTCAAGCCAATGACGCGTTCCGTCGGGATCCTCGAGTTCATGGTGCTGTGTGGTGAGGTGTCAACCGTCGGCCGCCGCGGACGCGACAGATTGTGGGACCTCTGCGCCAGTCTTCGCCGGCGCCGCCCCGTTCCGGTAGGCGATCAATGACTACGTTGACTGGAGTCCGCGCGTTCGATCGTGAAGCTGTAGCAACCAGCCAGCACGTTGCGGGCGTGGACGAAATCGATGTCTTCGACGGCGAGTAGCTCGGCGATAGCCGCCTCGAGATCCTCGTCAGCCTCAATCAGCCTGACCTGGTCGTATGCGATCCGTTGGTCTGTGCCGTACGGGCGCAGGATCTGTCGCCGGCCGCGGAACTGAGCAGGCACTTCATCGAATCCTTCGGATAGGTCACAGGGCCGGGCGTGCACCACCACAGGGCCCGTCTCCGCGTACGGCCCCCGCCACGGAAACGGCGACCATGCCACGATTGCCAGCTCATCACCGGGCGCCGAGTCGCGTAGGCAGCATCGCAAAGGCCAGCCGCCCGCATCGTCGAGAAAGGGTTCGGCGGCGTTGCCAGCGTGATCCAGCTTGGTGTTCCAGAACTCGTCGAGCCGTTTCGGTTCCAAGCCGACAATGCGAGCGCTCAGGGGTGCCATGCCCCTCACCCTAGGAACTGGCTAGCTTCGGGGCTGGCGGAAATCGGACGTCGCGTCAGAGGCCCGCATGGACCTAGGCGGAGGGGAAGGCCAGCGTTTTGCACGTCAGCCGCGTGGGTAGTCGAACTCATCGCGAGCGGAGAGGAAGTACCCATGGCCAAGCAGGACTCAGGCTCCGTCAAGGATCCCAAGTTGTACGAGAAACTGCGCGAGGAGGGCAACAGCAAGCAGAAGGCAGCACGGATCTCCAACCAGGCGGCGGCGACGTCGCGCTCAGCTGTGGGCAGCAAGGGGGGCAAGTCGGGCGACTACGAGGACTGGACGGTCGACAGGCTGCGTAAGCGCGCCGCCGAGATCGGGGTCAACGGACGGTCGTCGATGACCAAGGGTCAACTGGTCAAGGCCCTCCGCAACTCCTGAGCTGGCCGGGGGTTCGTTCCCCGGGCGGTGCACCGCCCGCAAAGATGGGCTCGTGCCAAGCCATGCCGACGAGCAGTCGCGGACGATCCTGACCGCGTTGCTCGGGGAGCCGATCGTTGCCGCGACTGCGATCTCGGACGGTTTCACCGCGGCTTTGGTGTACCGGATCTCCCTCGCCGGTGGCCGGAGCGCGGTCGCGAAGGTGGCCCCATGGACCGCCGATCGCGAGCAGGTACTGGCCGGGCTTCGGATCGAAATCCAGGTTCTCTCCGCGTTGGCGGCACCCTTCCTGCCGCGACTGCTGGCTGCAGACGTCGCTGCGGGCGCGCTGGTCGTCGAGGATCTCGGAACGGCGGGCTGGCTGCCGCACGGCACCGACGGCACGTGGCCGATACCCCCGCAGGCAGCCGCTGACTCGATCTGGCGGACCGCGGAGGCCATTCGGGCGCTGCCGGTCCCCGCGGGCCTTCCTGCTGGGCACCGCGGCCTGTCGATGGTGTGGGACCGGGTCGAGGAACTGGACCGCACGCCGATGGGGATCAGCGCGGCCTGGTGGCACCGGACCGGGCCACTGTTACGGCAGGCTGCGGCTCAGCACGACTTCACGGTGAGTGTCCTGGTCCACGGTGACTTCAAGGGTGCGAACCTCTGCCTTCGCGACGGGTACGTAGTGGTCGTGGACTGGTCAGGAGCGCATCTCGGCGATCCGAGTACCGACGTCCTCGAGGCTGCGATCTGGCTGCGAATGGCCGGGGCGAAGGTGCTGCCTCCGGGGCTGGAGATGCTGCCTCTGCTCGCGGTCTACGGTGGGCTGCTGGTCCAGGAGTTCCTCACTCTGGCCTGGAAGCCGGATGCTCATGGTCAGCGGGCGCGTGATCTCAAACGCCGTACGGCGTTGGAAGCTCTGTCGGGATTCAGCGAGTTGATCGGCGTCCCCGCGCCTCCACACTGATCGGTGGCCGGCTCAACCGGTGAGCACTTTCGCTGCCTCTAGCACCGCCGTGACCAGCCCCGCGCGTGGGCGGCGGCCCAGGCGTTCGAGTGGTCCGGACACCGACACGGCGGCGATCACGCCACCGTCGGCATCTCGTACGGGCGCCGAGATCGACCCGACGCCGGCCTCGCGTTCGCCGCTGCTGTGGGCGTAGCCCCTACGGCGCACCTCGGACAGGGTCCGGGCCGAGAACGACGCACGGTCCAGGAGAGCCGAGTCCGCCCGACTGTCGGCGTTCGACCAGGCGAGCAGTACGTGGGCCGCCGAGCCGGCGGTCATCGGCAGCCGGGCGCCGAGCGGAACGGTGTCTCGTAGGCCGCTGGCGCGTTCGGCCGAGGCGACGCACAGCCGTACATCTGCCTGGCGCCGGAAGAGCTGCGCGCTCTCGCCGGTGTTCCGACAGAGTTGCTCGAGGACCGGTCCCGCCCGGCTGGCCAGGCCGGCGACCCCGCCGTCGCTGAGTTCGGCCAGCAGCCGGCCAGGTAGCCAGGCGCCCGCGCCGTCTCGGCGCAGCAGGCCGTGGCCCTCCAGCGCGGCTGCTATCCGGTGGGCGGTCGCCTTGGGGAGGTGTGTCTCCCGCACCAGCTGAGTCAGTGTGACCGGGGACACAGCCGCCCGGCGCAGGACAAGCACGGCTTTGTCGAGCACGCCGATACCGCTAGTCTGTTCCACATCGCAATACTACCGTCTCAACATGTGAGATCGCGTAACAAGCACGAGAGAAGGAGGTGGCGGATGACCGGCACGCTGGCGGAGAAGGTCTGGGAGAGCCACGTCATCGGACGGGCCGACAACGAACCCGATCTGCTCTTCATCGATCTGCATCTGGTCCACGAGGTGACCAGTCCGCAGGCCTTCGACGGGCTCCGGGTGGCTGGTCGCCGGGTCCGCCGGCCCGACCTCACGCTGGCGACCGAGGACCACAACGTTCCTACCCTTGACGTGGGCAAGCCGATCGCCGACCTCGTCTCCAGGACCCAGATCGAGACCCTGCGCCGCAACTGCGCCGAGTTCGGGATTCGCCTACATGCGATGGGTGACGTCGAACAGGGAATCGTGCACGTCATCGGCCCCCAACTAGGCCTGACCCAACCAGGAATGACGATCGTGTGCGGGGACAGCCACACCTCCACCCACGGCGCCTTCGGTGCGCTGGCCTTCGGGATCGGGACAAGCGAGGTCGAACACGTTCTGGCTACCCAGACGCTGACCGCTGTGCGCCCCAAGACCATGGCGGTGACCATCGATGGCCACCTACCGGAGGGGGTCAGCGCCAAGGACATGATCCTCGCGTTGATCACCCAGATTGGGACCGGTGGAGGACAGGGATACATCATCGAGTACCGCGGTGCGGCGATCGAGGCGCTGTCCATGGAGGCCCGGATGACTGTGTGCAACATGTCGATCGAAGCCGGTGCCAGGGCGGGGATGATCGCTCCCGACGAGACCACCTTCGCTTTCCTGCGAGGCCGGCCGCACGCGCCGATCGGGCCCGCCTGGGACGAGGCCGTGGCCGACTGGCGGACCCTGCGCTCCGAGGAAAACGCGACGTTCGACGCCGAGGTCCACCTCGATGCCAGTACCCTGTCACCGTTCGTGACGTGGGGCACGAATCCCGGCCAAGGCGCAGCATTGAGTGCCACCGTGCCGGACCCCTCGGACTTTCCCGACCCGGGTGAGCGAGCATCTGCTGAGAAGGCATTGGCCTACATGGATCTGGCCCCTGGGACGCCGCTGCGCGAAGTCGCGGTGGACACCGTGTTCGTCGGATCCTGTACCAACGGTCGGATCGAGGATCTTCGGATCGCGGCCGATCTGTTGCGGGGCAGGAGGGTTGCGTCCTCGGTCCGGATGTTGGTGGTGCCGGGCTCGATGCGGGTCAAAGCCGCCGCGGAGGAAGAGGGCCTGGATCAGGTCTTTCTCGAGGCCGGCGCAGAATGGCGAAGTGCCGGCTGCTCGATGTGTCTGGGCATGAACCCTGACCAGTTGGCACCCGGCGAGCGTTCCGCCTCGACGTCCAATCGCAACTTCGAGGGGCGGCAGGGCAAGGGCGGCCGGACCCACCTGGTCTCCCCAGCGGTCGCGGCCGCGACCGCCGTCACCGGCCACCTCGCCTCTCCGGCCGAGTTGGGAACCCCATCGTGAACCCATTCACCGTGCACCGCGGGATCGTCGCGCCGCTTCGGCGGACGAACGTCGACACCGATCAGATCATCCCTGCCGTCTACCTCAAGCGCGTGACCCGAACCGGTTTCCAGGACGGTCTGTTCGCTGCCTGGCGGGCCAACCAGCCCGACTTCGTCCTCAACCAACCGCAGTACGCCGGATCATCCATCCTGGTGTCGGACAACGACTTCGGCACCGGCTCGTCACGGGAGCATGCGGTCTGGGCCCTGATGGACTACGGCTTCCGAGTCGTGATCGCCCCCCGGTTCGGGGACATCTTCCGCAACAATGCGCTGAAGAGCGGATTGCTGGTCATCGAGGCGCCGATCAGCACGGTTGAGAAGCTTTGGGAG
>JALZDV010000075.1 GCA_030862345.1 Actinomycetota bacterium
GCTCACCACCGGACCCGGCCACGGCCCGGTCAACCCGACCTGGATCCCGGTCGGCCACGAGGCGGTACGGCGGATGGCCGCCAAGATCGGCGGACACCCCGGCGGCTCGATCGGCGACGTCTTCGACATCCCGATGACCGCGCACATCCTGGGCGGCGTGACCATCGGCGACTCGCCGGCGACCGGCGTGGTCGACCCCTACCAGCGGGTGTACGGCTACCCCGGCCTGCACGTGGTGGACGGCTCGGTGATCCCGGCGAACCTCGGCGTGAACCCGTCGCTGACCATCACCGCCCAGGCCGAGCGAGCGATGGCCATGTGGCCCAACAAGAATCAGCCCGACCCACGACCGGCCCCGGGTGCGCCGTACGAGCCGGTGACTCCGGTCCCGCCGATCCAGCCCGCCGTACCGCCCTCAGCACCGGCTGCCCTTCGGCTGTCGATCACCCCGATCTGACTTCGAGACCCGCCCGAGCCCCGCGATCATGGAGCTGGAACCCGATTTCGGCCCGAGAAGTGGTCACGGCTGCATGATCGCGCTGAGTGCTAGGTGCGCCCCGGGGCGGCCAGGGCGTCGTCCAGGGATTCGTTGATCTTGGCCTCGACCATGCCCTTCATCGGCCGCAGGAACAGCGGCAGGTCAACCTGGACCCGAACGGTGGTGTCGTTGACGTCGAGGGTTCCCTTGGCGGGATCGGTGATTACGAATTGGTCGCCCTGCCAGGAGCCGCTGACGCCGAACGAGGAGCGCAAGTCCTCAAGGAGCGGCTCGGCGCGCTTCCTGGCCTCGGCAACTCCGAGGTCGTGCTCACGGGTGATGTCGACACTGGCCATGATCTGGGCTCGTCCCTGTAGTTGAGTGGCCTGCAGGCTAACCGATCGAGCACGGTTGACCTTCCTGGTGGTTTGGCCAAAACCACCAGGTTCTTGCCCGGCTCAGACACTTGCCCTGACCTAGGCTGGTCGGATGCAGAAGACGTCGCCGTACCTGGTGGCCCGGATGCGCGGGTTCGGTACGACGATCTTCGCCGAGATGTCGGCGCTGGCGGTGCAGACCGGATCGATCAACCTCGGCCAGGGCTTTCCGGACACCGACGGCCCGCCCGAAGTCGTCGAGGCCGCTATCAAGGCGATCCGGGACGGGCACAACCAGTACCCACCCGGTCGCGGGATCCCGGCGCTGCGCCAGGGCATCGCCGACCACCAGCAGCGCTATTACGGCCTCGCCCACGACCCGGATCGGGAGATCCTGGTCACCGCCGGTGCGACCGAGGCGATCGCGGCCACCGTTCTGGCCCTGTGCGAGACCGGCGACGAGGTGGTCGTCCTCGAACCGACCTACGACAGCTACTCCGCCTCGATCGCCCTTGCCGGTGCGGTGATGCGGCCGGTCACGCTGCAGCATCCTGCCTACCGTTTGGACATCGACGCGGTACGAGCCGCCCTGTCCGAGCGGACCCGGCTACTACTGATCAACAGCCCACACAACCCGACCGGTCGGGTCCTGGACCGGGCCGAGCTGAGAGCGATCGCGGAGCTCGCGGTGGAGCGGGATCTGATCGTGGTCACCGACGAGGTGTACGAGCACCTCACCTTCGATCGCGAGCACATCCCACTGGCGACCCTCCCAGGAATGCGCGACCGTACGGTCACGATCTCGTCGGCGGGAAAGACGTTCTCCTGCACCGGCTGGAAGATCGGTTGGGTCTGCGCGAGCCCTGCTCTGATCGACGCGATCGCGACCACGAAACAGTTCCTGACCTACGTCAACGGTGCGCCGTTCCAGCATGCGGTCGCCGCCGGCCTGGCGCTCCCCGTGCGCCGGATCGAGGACATCAGGACGAACCTTCGTGATCGACGTGACCAGTTGCGCGATGGCCTGCTGGCCGCGGGGCTGGACGTGCACCCCTGTGAGGGCACGTACTTCCTGACCGTGGACGTGGCCGCTCTTGGCCAGAGCGACGGTCTGTCGTTCCGCCGAGCTCTGCCCGAGCGGATCGGCGTCGTGGGGATCCCGAGTTCGGTCTTCTATGTCGACCCAGGACCTGCTCGATCGCTCGTCCGGTTCGCGTTCTGTAAACGTCCCGACGTACTCGACGAAGCGGTACGGCGTCTGGCTCAGCTCCATGCGAACAAGGTCAGGAGTCCGGCATGAAGGTCGCAGCGATCCAGCATGACGTCGCCTGGGAGGACAAGGACGCCAACTTCGCCCGCCTCCGGCCGCAGATCGCCTCCGCGGCGGAGAAGGGTGCAAGGTTGGTCGCCCTGACCGAGATGTTCGCCACGGGCTTTTCGATGGCCTCGGCGACGCTCGCCGAGAGCCACGACGGGCCGAGCACCCAGTTCCTGCGCGATCAGGCGCAGACCCACCACATCTGGATCGGTGGCTCGATCATCCAGCGGCACCCCTCGGTTCGGCTGCCCTACAACCAGTTCGTACTCGCCGGCCCGGCCGGGCAGGTGCACCGGTACGCGAAGATGCATCCATTCACCTACCACGGCGAACACGAGCACTACGCCGCAGGCTCGCAATCGATCACTATCGATGTCGAGGGACTGCGGATCACGCCGTTCATCTGCTACGACCTGCGCTTCGCCGACATCTTCTGGGAGCGGGCGAATCAGACCGAGTGCTACCTCGTGGTCGCCAGCTGGCCTGCACCGCGCCGGACTCACTGGCGCGCGCTGCTGACCGCACGAGCGATCGAGAACCAGGCATACGTCGTCGGCGTCAACCGGGTCGGCAGCGGCGGCGGTAGCGACCACGTCGGCGACAGCATGATCGTGGACCCCGCCGGTCAGATCGTTGCCGATGCGGGAGCCAAGGAGCAGGCGATCCTCGCCGACCTGGAGTCGACGGTCGTGGCCAAAGCGCGCGCCGATTTCCCGTTCCTGGCCGATCGCCGCAGCTGAGGGGCTTGGCCTAGCCCGCAGCGCCTCGGCCCGCGGGGGCACCCTCGACTTTCGAACGTGTGTTCGATTACCCTCTGCACATGGCTGCCCAGCCGACCATCCTGCACGCGGATCTCGATGCCTTCTACGCATCGGTGGAGCAGTTGCTGGATCCGACACTGCGCGGCCGGCCGATCGCGGTGGGGGGCAGCGACCGGGGTGGGGTGGTGCTGGCTGCGTCCTACGAGGCCAAGCGCTGTGGTGTGAGCGGAGGGATGCCGGGCTGGCGCGCGCGGCAGCTGTGCCCGGGCCTGCGCTTCGTGGGCGGTCACTTCAACGAATATCAGCGGCTGGCCGACGCAGTGATGCAGGTCCTCTACACGATCACGCCCGCGGTCGAACGGATCTCGATCGATGAGGCATTCCTCGACATCTCCGGGTCGACACAGCTCTTCGGTTCCCCTGCTGTCATCGGTGCGCGGATCCGCCAGCGGGTGCGCGTCGAGGTCGGCTTGCCAATCTCGGTGGGGGCGGCACGTACGAAGCACTTGGCGAAGGTTGCCTCCCAGGTGGCCAAACCCGACGGGCTGGTCGTGGTGGAGCCGGCCGCTGAGCGCGCCTTTCTCGAACCCCTCCCGGTCGGCCTCATGTGGGGGGTCGGCCCGGTCCGGCAGCAACA
>JALZDV010000223.1 GCA_030862345.1 Actinomycetota bacterium
GTCCTGTACAGCGGCGCGCATCCTGGCGGCGATCTCGGCGTACGCCTCGCCCCAGGACGGCCGGAACGGGTTCCACAGATGGATCCAGTTGCCTGGCCGCTTCAGGGAGCCGTCGCCGACGCCGAACCGGGAGCCCTCGAAGACGTTGGTCGGCTCGATCAGCCGCTCGTCGGTGTGGATCGGCAGGCCGAGCCGTTCGGCGATCGGCGCGGCAGTCTCCTGGGCCCGCTGCAGCGGGCTGGAGACGAGATGGGTGATGTCCAGATCGGCGAGATAGTCGGAAACGGTCCGGGCCATCTCGGCTCCGCTGTCGGACAGTCCGTAGCCCGGTATCCGGCCGTACAGCACCCCATCCGGGTTGTGCACCTCCCCATGACGAAGAACGTGCACGACGGTGCGGCTCACGCGGCACTTCCGGTGCCGGCGGCAGCCGCCGCCGCCCGCGGCAGCGCATCCAGGATCTGATCGATTGCGGCGTCGTCCAGGGCGCCGGAGACGAACCACGCCTCGAAGGCCGACGGGGGCAGGTAGACCCCCGAGGCGAGCATCGAATGGAAGAAGGCGGCGAAGGCTCGGGTGTCCTGCGCGCGGGCCTCGTCATGGTTCTGGACCGCGCGCTCGGAATCGAGGAAGAAGATCGAGAACAGGCTCCCGGCGATGTTGAGCCGGTGCGCGACCCCGGCCCGGAACAGTGCGGCCTGAGCGGCACCGCGGATGGTGGCAGCGACATGGTCCAGGCGCCGGTAGAGCGGGTCGTCACACAGGCGCAGGGTGGTCAATCCGGCCGCGACCGCGACCGGGTTCCCGGACAGCGTTCCGGCTTGATAGACCGGTCCCGCCGGTGCCAGGGCGCTCATCACCGCACGTCGACCGCCGAAGGCGGCAGCGGGCATCCCACCGCCCATGACCTTGCCGAAGGTGAACAAGTCGGCGGGCACCGGGTCCAGGCCGAACCACCCGGACGAGGACACCCGGAATCCGGTCAGCACCTCGTCGCTGATCAGAAGTGCCCCGGAGGACGTGCAGAGCCGACGGAGGTCAGCGTTGAACCCGGGCACCGGTGGTACGACGCCCATGTTGGCCGGGGCTGCCTCGGTGATGACGGCCGCGATGTCGGCGCCGCGCTCGGCGAAAGCCGCTTCCACGGTCGCGAGATCGTTGTAGGGCAACACGATGGTGTCCGCGGCCTGAGCCGGTGTCACTCCGGCGGAGCCGGGTAACCCGAGCGTCGCCACGCCAGATCCGGCCGCTGCGAGCAACGCATCGACATGACCGTGGTAGCAGCCGGCGAACTTCAGGATCAGCGGGCGGCCCGTGACGCCGCGGGCGAGCCTGACCGCGCTCATCGTGGCCTCGGTGCCGGAACTGACCAGCCGCACCTGCTCGACGGGTTCGACCCGGGCGATGATCTCCTCGGCCAGGTCGACCTCCGCCTCGGTCGGCGCGCCGAAGGACAGCCCGCGACCGGCCGCTGCGCGGACGGCCTCGACGACCTCCGGGTGCGCGTGGCCGAGGATCATCGGCCCCCAGGAACAGACCAGGTCGACATAACTGCGTCCATCGACGTCGATGAGGCGGCAACCCTTGGCAGCGGCTATGAATCGTGGCGTCCCGCCCACCGATCCGAAGGCGCGGACGGGTGAGTTGACTCCTCCGGGAATCGCCTCTGAGGCGCGCGCGAACGCTGCTTCCGAAGTGGGTGCCGCAGCGGCGTAGGTCACGCGTCAAGTCTTTCAAGCAAAGCTCGACGCAGGGATCCAGGGTCGTGGGTCCGGACGAGCAACACCCCGGCCGCGAGAGGGATCACGGCGGGCCGGCCAGAACGTGGACCGGGCCGGGGTGCCTGACATCAACCACTACCGCCACTGCCATTGCCAGTGTGATCCACACTGGACGCCAACTTCCGCCGGCCTCGCGGTACGTCATTCCCGATCCGACAGACGGCGGGCGAGCTCGGTTGCCCAGTACGTGATGACGATGTCGGCACCGGCTCGGCGGATCGCGGTCACGGTCTCCCGGATCGCCCGCTCTCGATCGACCCAGCCGCGCTCGGCCGCGGCCTCGATCATCGCGAATTCGCCCGAGACCTGGTATCCGGCAACGGGTACGTCCACCGCCGCCGCGGCTCGGCTGACGATGTCCAGGTAGGGCAGGGCGGGTTTGACGATGATCGCGTCCGCGCCTTCGGCCAGATCCTGGGCGATCTCGCGCATGGCCTCGGCACTGTTGGCGGGATCCATCTGGTAGCCGGCCCGGTCACCGAATTGCGGTGCGCCCTCGGCCGCGTCACGGAAGGGGCCGTAGAAGGCCGAAGCATATTTCGCTGCGTAGGCGAGGATCGGGATCTCGATGTGACTCTGTCCATCGAGTGCGCTACGGATGGCCGCCACCTGGCCGTCCATCATCCCGCTCGGCGCGATCACATGCGCCCCAGCCTCGGCCTGCGCGAGGGCTACTGCGGCGTAGCGCCCCAGGGTGGCGTCGTTGTCGACGCCACCGTCTGGACGCAGGACCCCGCAGTGCCCGGAGTCGGTGTACTCACACAGGCACAGGTCGGCGATCAACACCGTCGAGTCGCCGAGATCCGACCGCAGTGCGCGCAGCGCCAGGTTGACGATTCCCTGCTCCGCGTCTGCCTGCGACCCGGACCCGTCCTTGGCCGACGGAATGCCGAACAACAACAGACCCCCGACGCCGGACTCCGTCGCTTCGTTGGCCACCTTGCGCAGCGAGTCCAACGAGTGCTGGGACACCCCGGGCATCGAGGCGACCGGTGCGGAACCGTCGATGCCCTCCTTGACGAAGAGCGGGAGGATCAAGTCCGACGGGGCAAGCCGGGTCTGGGCGACCAGCCGCCGAAGCGCTGCCGTGCCGCGGAGGCGTCGCCCTCGAACCAGCGGAAAACCCGCTGGGTCAGGGTGCGTTCGGCGCGGGAGTCGAGTCACGGATCGATCCGCCCTTCCTAGCCTCTCGGCGCAGACCGGCTTCGGGTCCGCGGCGGCGGAGCGATGTCCTTGCCGCGGCCGTCGCCGCTGCCGCCGTTCTGTCGTTCGGTCAGCGCGTGTTCGGCCAGCGCGTCGACGAGCTGCAGGACACCGGCGGTTTCCGGCCGTACGTCGACCCGAAGCCCGAATTCCGTTGCAGTGGCGGCAGTTTGAGGACCGATGCAGGCCACGACCGTGCGGCCGTTGGGCTTACCGGCGATGCCGACCAAGTTGCGCACGGTCGACGACGAGGTGAAGCACACCGCGTCGAATCCGCCACCCTTGATGGCTTCGCGGATCGCCGCGGGCGGAGGGGCCGCGCGTACGGTCCGGTAGGCCGTGACGTCGTCGACCTCCCAGCCGCGCTCCTGCAGGCCGGCGGTGAGGGTCTCGGTGGCGATGTCGGCTCGGGGCAACAGAACCCGGTCGATCGGATCGAGGACGTCGTCGTAGGGCGGGAAGTCCTCGAGCAGACCGAAACTGGACTGGTCACCGGAGGGCACCAGTTCCGGTGTAATCCCGAAGTCACGAACCGACTCGGCGGTCATCTCTCCGACACAGGCGACCTTGACCCCGGCGAAGGCTCTAGCGTCCAGGCCCAGTTCGGCGAACTTCTCCCGTACAGCGCGGACCGCGTTGACGGACGTGAACACGATCCAGCCGTACCGTCCGGTGACCAGGCCACGGATCGCGCGATCCATCTGAGCCGGAGTACGTGGCGGCTCGACGGCGATCGTCGGAACCTCCACTGGTACGGCACCGTAGGAGCGCAGCCGTTCGCTCATGTCGCCAGCCTGCTCCCGGGTGCGTGGGACGAGGACCCGCCAGCCGAACAGCGGCCGGCTCTCCCACCAGGACAGTCGTGCTCGCTTGTCGACCTCGGCGCCGACCGTCAGGACAACCGGACCCGTTCGGGTGCTCGGCCATCCTTCGACAGCGAACTCGTCGAGTGAGCCGACCTGGCTGAACTGGCTGGACAACGACCCGTCGACGGTGACGCACGCCGGGGTGCTACCGGGCAGTCCGGCCTCCACCAGGTCGCGAGCGGTGTCGGCCACGATCTCGCCGGTCGCCTGCAGCACCAACGGCATCGGAGCGCTCGCCAGCGCCGCCAGCGAGATTCCGGTACGTACGTCGGCGGCGGTATAGGTGGAGCCGAGCGGGATGCCCGCGTAGGCCGGAACGGCTGTGGACATCGCGACTCCCGGGATCACGTCGTAGGGAACGACCGTACGGGCGATCGCCAGGATCTCCTTGACCACAGCGTCGTTGGTGAACGGGTCACCGGCGACCAACCTGACCACGGTCTGACCCCCCTTAGCCACAGTGATCGCCACCTTGGCGACCTCGGCGGGGTCACCCACGGCGGGGTGCACCTCCAGATCTGGTCGCACCTGTGTCAGCCGCTGGAGCACGGCTGTGCTGACGTCCTCGTCGTGCATGACCGTGTCGGCCGAGTTGAGCCCTGCCGTGGCCCGTGCGGTGAGTAGCTCGGCATCTCCGGGGCCGGCCCCGACGATCACGATGCGGCCGGTGTTCTTGCGCCCGCGAGTCATTACCTGTTCCTTCTTCCTGCTGCATTGAAGTCAGCTGCCGGTGTCCGGCTGGCCTGGGAGGTGCCGAGGAGTTCCCCGGCACCGAGGTCGAGCAATTCGGCTGCCAGCAGGCGACCGAGTTCGACTGCCCGATCAGGTGATCGGTCAGCCGAGGATCGAACGGCGGCGCTGCCGTCGATCGCTGTGACGTTGGCGCGAAGGAACAACTCGGGTCCTTCTTCGCCTTCGGCGAGTTCGCACAACGCACCGACCGGCGCGGTGCACCCGGCTTCCAGTGCGGCGAGCAGGGCCCGTTCGGACAGCACCGTGGCGTGCGAGCCCGGGTCGTCGAGTTTGGCCAGCACGCCAAGGACGGCTGTGTCATCCGCCCGGCATTCGACGGCCAGCGCGCCCTGTGCGGGGGCGGGCAGGATCTGGATGGGATCGAGGGTCTCGGTCACCTCGTCGAGTCGCCCTAGCCGGGCCAGGCCCGCGCGAGCTACGACGATCGCGTCGAACTCCCCGGCGGCGACCTTGGCCAAGCGGGTGTCGACGTTGCCGCGGATGCCGACCACGTCCAGCCCTAGCTGCAAGGCATTGAGTTGGGCCGTACGACGGGGTGATCCGGTCCCGACCCGGGAACCTGGCCTCAGTTCGAGGAGGTTCCGGCCGTCCCTGGCCACCAGGACGTCGCGTGGGTCCTCGCGGGGCGGTACGGCGGCGATGGTGAGCCCGGGATGGGGCGCGGTCGGCAGATCCTTGTACGAGTGCACGGCGACATCGATCTCGCCGCGCAGCAGCGCCGCCCGAAGGCTGGAGACGAACACGCCCACGGTGGACAGTTCGGCGATCGGTGCGCTGTTCGTGTCGCCGGGTGTGCTGATCTCGACCAGGGCGACCGCGCGACCGGTACTGGTGCGGACGGATTCGGCAACCAGACTCGCCTGCGCGATGGCCAGCCGGCTCGGCCGGGTTCCGAGCCGCAACGTCCCGGGGTTACTGATCATGAGCGATAGTCCTGGAGGATCGCCGACAGCGATTCGGGGCGGTCTGGGTCCGGCAGCGACGCGTCCACCGACAGGGCCTCCGCGAGGTCGATCGCGTCGGCGTCCAGTCCGAGCAGCGCCCGGAGGACCGGGGTGTAGGAGGCCCCGGCCGGCCCGGCGACGAGTTCCTTCATACGGACCGTCGGTTGGTGCAGCAGTTTGTCGGCCACCCGGCGCAGGGCATTCTGCACGGCATCGAGTTCGGTCGGATCGAGGTCTGGCAGTCGCCCGGCCAGCCGCCGCAGTTCGCTCTCGACGACCTCCTGCGCCCGGCCACGCAGCGCGGAAATCAGCGGTGCGACCTCGTCGGCGCGCTGTTCGGCCAGTAGGCCGGCGACCTCCGCGGCCACAATCGTCTGGGCGTCGCACAGGTCACGGTCATCGGGTTCGAGCTCGGCCAGCGACTTCAGCCGCGGGAGATCCAGCACGTCCACGCCGGCGAGCTGGCTCACGCCCAGCGCCACATCGCGAGGCAGCGCCAGATCGACGATGACCAGCCGACGGTCTGCGCGCGCGGCCACTGCGGCGGCCACCAGCGGGGTGTCCAGGACGGTTCCGGCTGCACCTGTGCAGGTGACGACCAGATCGGCAGCAGCGACCTCGGTGGCCAGGCCGTCCATGTCAGCGCTGTCCGCGTCCAGGCTCGCCGCGAGCCTCGCGGCGTGCTGCCTCGTCCGGCTGGCCACGGTGATCGCCTCGACCCCGCGTCGGCGCAGACTGGCACCAGCCAACGCGCCCATCGAACCCGCACCGACGACCAGCGTGCGGACCCGCGACAGCGGGGGCAGCAGGACCTCGGCTTCGTCCAGGGCGACGCTGACCAGTGAGGCACCGGCCAGGGAGATCCCGGTCTCGGCCTGGACCCGCCGACCGGCACGCAGCGCTCGCTGGACCACGGCGTGCAGCCGGCGCCCGATCGTGCCCTCGGCCTGAGCCAGTCCGTAGGCATCCCGCAACTGGCCAAGAACCTGCGTCTCGCCGACGACCATGGAGTCCAGCCCGGCGGCCACCCCGAACAGGTGCGCGACAGCGGGCTCGTCGTAATGGACGTAGAGATGGTCGGCAAGTTCGGGCAGTTCGACGCCGACCTGCTGGGCCAGCAGCCGGCCGATCTCGGTCACCGCTGCGTGGAACCGGTTGACCTCCGCGTAGACCTCGACCCGATTGCAGGTGGACAGCAGCAGCGCTTCGGTCACCGGCTCGGCCGCCTGCACCTTACGAAGCAGACCGGTGCTGCGCTCACGGGGGACACTGGCCCGTTCGACGATGTGCAAGGGGGCACTGCGATGCGAGATCCCGACGACCAGCAGGGACACGGCTAACCCACCGATTCCACGAGGCCGTCACCCAGACCACGGCTCTTGCGGTGCTCATGGAAGGACAGGATCTGCAACTCGGCGGCGAGGTCGACCTTTCGTACGTCGACATTGTCAGGTACGGCGAGCACTGACGGCGCGAAGTTGAGGATGCTGGTCACTCCGGCGTCCACGAGCCGGTCGCAGACCGCCTGGGCAGCATCGGCCGGTGTGGCGATGACCCCGATCGAGACTCCGTTCTCCCGCACGACGGACTCGAGCTCGCAGATGTCGCTGATCGTCCGGTCAGCGATCGGTTCGCCCACCCGGTCCGGGTCAGCGTCGAAGTACCCGACGAAGGTGAACCCGCGCGAGGAGAACCCCGCATAACCGGCCAACGCGTGCCCGAGATTTCCGACACCAACCAGAACGCAGGTCCGCCGTTCCGACAGACCCAGCGAGGTTGCGATCCGCTCGCGCAACACGGTGACGTCGTACCCGACCCCGCGGGTGCCGATCGAGCCCAGATACGAGAGGTCCTTTCGCAGTTTCGCGGAATTGACCCCGGCGATGGCGGCGAGTTCCTCCGAGGAGACCGTGACCGTGCTGGCATCCACGAGACCGGTGAGGACGCGCAGGTACACGGCTAGCCGGGCCACGGTGGCCTCAGGAATCTCCCGTGGCCGGCGCTCACTCACGAAAACTCCTGTGCTAAACGGCGGGATGAGCCCCAACGGTAACTGCTTGTGAACGCAGGAACAAAGTCGACGGATGCGACAGCCGCTGCGACAACACCACCGCCCCAATCCTGATGTCGCAGGTTTGCCGAGAGCCCGCCCGGCGGGTCACCTGCACAGCTACGACATCACCACCGCCCCAATCCTGATGTGGCAGGTTTGCCGAGAGCCCGGCCGGCGGGTCACCTGCGCAGCTACGACATCGGCGCAGGCCTGGAG
>JALZDV010000227.1 GCA_030862345.1 Actinomycetota bacterium
ACGCGGATCAACTGGGTCGGCTCACCCGGGTGCCGGCCTCGATCTGGGTCGGCGTCTTCTTCGTGGTCACCGTCGGAGCACTGTGCCTGGGTTCATGGTGGCTGCTCGACGGGACCATTCAACAGGCGACGACCGGCAGCCGGTGATTAGTGTGATGTCACGTCAGCCGGTGACGCAGAGGAGATCGTGACCAATGGCCAACACCTCGTACGACCCGTACGCCGCGCTTCCAGAGGTCCCCTCCTTCGAGCTGCGCAGCGATGACTGCACCGACCGCGAACGGCTGCCCGACCCGCACGCGAGTGCCGCCATGGGTGTCCCCGGAGGCCAGGACCGCTCCCCGCACCTGAGCTGGTCGGGCTTCCCCGAGGAGACCAAAAGCTTCGCCGTCACCGTCTACGACCCGGATGCCCCGACAGCCAGTGGTTTCTGGCACTGGGCAGTCTTCAACATCCCCGCCTCGGTCACCGAGCTGTCCAGCGGAGCGGCCACCGAGGGAATGCCCGAGGGCTCGGTCCAACTGCGCAACGACGCCGGCTCTGCCGGCTACCTCGGAGCGGCTCCCCCGTCCGGTCACGGGCAGCACCGATATTTCACCGTCGTGCACGCGGTTGACGTTGCGGCCCTGGATATTCCGGCGGAGGGCACGCCGGCGTACTTGGGCTTCAACCTGTTCGGACACACCCTGGCCCGAGCCCGGATAGTCCCGACCTACGAACTGTGATCCCGGCGGTCGGCAACTCGTCGGCCTCACCAGTGCCGGTCTACCCGCCAGCGCATCGACTCGACCTGGTCGACCAGATCCATGGCCGACATATCGCCGATCCCTACCGCTGGCTGGAGAGCGCCGACTCGCCGGAAACGCAGGCCTGGGTCGCCGCTCAGACCGAACTGTTCAACGGCACAGCTGCGGCGTGGAGCACCCGGATCGGGTTCGCGGCGCGGATACGTCAACTGATGGCAACCGGTGATATCGGACTCCCCCGCTACCGCGGACAGCGTCGCTTCTTCACCCGACGCGCCCCGGACGGTGAGCTGCCGGTGCTCTACACGGTCGATGGGGCCGACACCGCACCGGGTTCGGAGCGGGCGCTGATCGATCCGTTGGTCATCGACCCGGGCGGCACCACGACGCTGGATGCCTGGACCCCCTCCCCGAGCGGGACCCTGATCGCCGTCCAACTGAGCACCGGCGGTACGGAGGACTCCGAACTGATCGTCGTGGACGTGGACACCGGGGCAACCGTGGACGGGCCGATCAGCAGGTGCCGATTCTCCTCCATCGGTTGGCTGGCGGACGAGAGCGGTTTCTATTACGTCCGGCGCGAGGACCCAGCAACTCTTCCGGAGGAGGAAGCCTCCTACCACCGCCGAATCCGGCTGCGTCGCTTCATCCGTCATCCAGACGAGGACGCACTGGTATTCGGCCTGGGACGTGACAAGGCGAGCATCTTCTCGGCCGACACGGACCATTCCGGCCGCTGGCTGCTCGTGCACAGCCAGGTCGGAACACAACACAGCAACGAGGTGTGGCTGGCCGACCTGGCAAGCGATGACCCCGAGCATCCGCGATTCGTCCCAGTCATCACCGGGCACGATGTGGAGACCCGCGCTCATATCGCCGACGACGGCCGGCTGTACTTGCTCACCGACCTGGACGCGCCGCGATTCCGGCTCGCTGTGGCCGACCCACACAGCCCGGCTGTTCCGCACTGGACGACCCTGCTGGCCGAGGATTCCGAGGCCGTGCTGACGGACGTAGCCATCCTCGACTGCGCGGATTCGCGGGTGGTCGTTGCCCTCCGGGCGCGCCACGCCCTCAGCGAGATACGCGTCCACGACCTCCGCGGTGGGAGTAGGTCCGCGGTAGTCACCCTTCCGGTCGCCGGAACCGTGAGTCAACTCCGCAGTCGGTACGGTGGCGGCCATGAGGTCTGGTTCGACCTGACCGCGTTCGACCGGCCGACGACGGTCTACTGCTTTGACGCGAACGCTGGCGTGTTGTCGGTGCACGAACGGGCTCCCGGGTTGGTGCATCGCGAGCCGCAGATCACGGTGCAGCAAGTCAGCTATCGCTCGGCAGACGGGGCGACGGTCCGCATGTTCATTCTGGCTCCGGCGGCTGCTCCTGACCGTCTGCGGCCCACGGTGCTGACCGGGTACGGCGGCTTCAGCGTCGCTCGAACGCCCAACTACACGCCCTCGGCGATCGCCTGGGTGGAAGCCGGAGGTGTGTACGCCGTCGCGAACCTCCGTGGGGGCAGTGAGGAAGGCTCCGAGTGGCACGAGGCCGGCTACCGGGAGCACAAGCAGAATGTCTTCGACGACTTCCATAGCGCCGATGAATACCTGATCTGCTCGGGGTGGACTTCCCCCGATGACCTGGGAATCCAGGGTGAATCCAACGGTGGCCTCCTCGTGGGAGCGGCGCTGACTCAGCGGCCGGACCTCTACCGGGCGGTGGTGTGCTCGGCCCCGCTGCTCGACTTGGTGCGGTACGAACAGTTCGGCCTGGGCCGATTTTGGAGCCATGAGTACGGCAGCGCCGCTGATCCAGAGGAGCTCGGCTGGCTGCTGAGCTATTCCCCTTATCACCACGTCGTTCCCGGAGTGAGCTATCCCGCCACCATGTTCACGGTCTTCGACGGCGACACCCGCGTCGATGTCCTGCACGCGCGCAAGATGTGCGCCGCTCTGCAGGCAGCGACGTCAGCCTCCCGTGACGATCATCCGATCCTGTTTCGGTTGGAGAGCGGGGTCGGTCATGGGGCGCGAGCAGCGTCCCGGACCGCGGGGCTGGCCGCAGATCAATTGGCCTTCTTCGCCCACTACCTCGGAATAGACGACGCAGAGGCCAGGCATGCGGTGCCAACCTGAGCGAAGCCGACCCGTTCGTACACTCTCGCCGAGTCGTCATCGCCCGCCGAGAGAAAGACCAAGGAGCACTCCTGGCTGGCATCGGCGACCAGGGCAGCGGTGACTGCCGCGCCGAGACCGCGCCCGCGGTAGTCCGACAGGGTGGCCACGCCCACGATCTCGGAGATGACCTCCTCCCCCACCACCACCGGATGGTGGGACCCGACCGCGAGAAGTCGATCTCCGGACATAGCGGCCATGAGGACGCTTCGACCATCGGCGATGCGGGCGCGCAGATGTCCGACTGCAGCGGCCGAGGGATCCAGCGGTGTCGGAGTGCCCGATCCCGCGCTGTCGTCGGTCTCCGAGAACGCCCTGTCGGCAAGGTTCAGGTAGTCGGCCAGCCGTGGATCGTCGGCACCGACCAGGAAGAGTCGAACCCCGACGGGAAGCATCACATCCACCGGATCGGCTACGACCAGGAGCGGTCCGTCCACCGTCGACAGGCCGGACCGGGACGCCGCGGCCCGCATCGACGGCGCGGACTCGGCCACCCACTCGAAGGCCTGCGGAACGTTCAGCTCGCGCATTCGCGCACACGCCCGGTGCACGTCCTGCGGATCGACCGAGGCGACTCCCAGGCACGGTCGCGCGTAGTAGGCCCACGGTCCGGTGCCGACGAACAGGGTGAGTGTTCCGATCTCCTCAACCCGTGAGTCACTGCGCGGAGCTGTGTCGTAGTACTGCTCCACCCGGTCCAGGGTTGCGGTGACGGTCACGGTGGCACCCTAGCCGCGAGCCGGCCCGGGCTTCGGCTCAGACCGGGTGCGCTCGGTTGTGCTTCAACAAGGTGATGACGGTCAGCGATTTGAGCTGTAGGTGGAGCGGGGCAGTGCGCAACCATCGCGGGCAGTCGTGTGCCGCCCGCCGGTACACCTCCGCGATCAACTCATCCTCGACCGGTGACTGTCCCAGCGCTGACCGGATCCAACCCAACACCAGCGCCATCGTCGCCGCGTCGGCGAGTTCCTCGACGCGGCTGGAGTCGTCCATGCCCTCAGTATGCGTGCGCTCACAACTGGTAGCCAAAGCAGCAATCCGCGTCGAGCATCGCTGCCCGCCGGGAGCGAGGAGCGCAGGGAGGTAGCCAGCGGAGGTCGGGTTGGCGCGGAGCGCATCATGTTGCAGTGGGCGGTGCCGGTAATGGAAGCGCCTCTCCGTTCGTGAGTTTCGATCGGGAGAGCTGGCGCGCCCTCGCAGCCAGCACTCCGCTGCCGCTGGGGCCGGAGGAGATCAGCCGGTTGCAGGGTCTCGGAGACACAGTGGACACCGATGAGGTGGTGACCGTGTACCTGCCGCTGTCGAGGCTGCTGAATCTCTACGTCGCCACTGTGCAGGAACTCTGGTCGGCACAGTCCCGCTTCCTCGGATCCGGTGAGGCGAAAGTGCCGTTCGTGATCGCGGTAGCCGGCAGCGTCGCAGTCGGAAAGAGCACCACAGCTCGGATCCTGCAGGCACTGCTGTCGCGGTGGCCGGATCACCCTAAGGTCGAACTGGTCACGACCGACGGATTTCTGCATTCCAACAGGACACTCAGTGAACGTGGGTTGTTGCACCGCAAGGGCTTCCCTGAGTCCTACGATCGCCGCCGACTGGTGCGCTTCCTGTCTGAGGTGAAATCCGGGGCTCCGTCAGTGCACGCGCCGGTGTATTCGCATCTGCTGTATGACGTTGTGGACGGGGTGGGAACTCCGATCGAGAACCCGGACATCTTGATCCTGGAGGGACTCAACGTCCTGCAGTCCGGTGCCCAGGCTGATGGCCGGGTGCCGGGGATCTTCCTGTCGGACTTCTTCGACTTCTCGGTTTTCGTCGATGCCGCCGAGATCGACATCAGACGTTGGTACGTCGAGCGCTTCCTCACCTTGCGCTCGACTGCATTTCAGGACGAGATGTCCTACTTCCATCGATACGCGCGACTCAGTGAGCCCGACGCCGTGGCAACGGCCGAGACGATCTGGGCTGGGATCAACGCTCCCAACCTGGTCCACAACATCGCCCCTACCCGGTCGCGCGCGAAACTGATCTTGCACAAGGCTGCCGACCACTCGGTGCGAAAGGTGCAACTACGCAAGATCTGAACAAATTCAGAACCAGGTACTGCACCAAGGTGGCGCTGATGTCGAGAACATCGCGTCGGCGGTGTCCAGGGCGCCGGCGCGGTCCTCTACAGCCCGGCCGGCTCTGGCGAGCTGTCGCAGCGAGTAGCCACCCAACAGGATGGCTCCGAGGGTGTCGATCGGCATGCTGACGTCGGCGCAGCGGGTGCTCGCCCTGCACTGCGCACCGTCTGGTCCACCGCTGAGTGCGTAGGTACCTCCGACCATGCCCTGCGGGTCGGTGACCGCCAGGACGAGGGCCCCCTCGATCCGGTACCGACGGGAGGACAGGGCTGCCGGCACGTCGAGCACGCGGCACCAGAGAAAGTCGTGGCGCTTCTCGGGCCGGGCGCGGCGGGGATCGTCGAGCAACCACGGAAGCACATCATCCACCGAGCGGTCGGAGATCCTGATCTCGGTGACCAGGTCGACGGACAGCAGGTAGCTCCACAGTGCGATCTCGGCATCGATGTCGGCACTGAGCAGCGAGTCGACGGTCACTGTGGCGGCCGGCAGCATGCCTTCCCAGGTCGTCGCGGCGCGATAACGCAAGGCCCCGATCAGATGATCGTTCGGGTCCCGGACGAGCAGGTGGAAGGCCGGGGGTACCTCCGGTTTTGTGGGGAGTTGCAGGACGCCGAGGTCCAGGTCCCAGAACCAGTCCGGCCGGCTGATCTCACCGGCCTGACGACGGCGGGTGTCGTCGTAGAGCTTGGCGGCGGCCGCCCGGAACTCCGTTCGGTCCACGAGCTCCAGTTCGGCCGAGGACGCTCGGAGCACGCGGGCCCGACGCGTATCGACGGTGAAGCTCTGCGACTCGGTTGCCGGCCCAAATCCCCAACGGCCATAGATCGGCCACTCGGCGGCGATCAGAATACTGACCGACTCACCCCGATCCCGGGACGCTTCCAGATCGGCCAGCACCAGCCGGCTGGCCAGGCCCCGACGACGGTGGGTCGCCGTGGTGGTGACCTGGGTGACCGCCGCAACCGGGACCTGGTTCCCGCCAGGCAGGGTCAACTCGACCGGAAAACTGCGCAGGGTGGCCACGATCCTCGTGCCCACGAATGCTCCCCACGTCCGCTCGAGAGCCATGAACGGGCGACGCAATTCAGAGTCATCTGTCTGCGCGGGGTTGAGGAAGCCGCGGCGTACGGCGACGCTCCAGGGATGCAGTTCGGATGGGGTGATCGTCCTGATCTCGGCAACCATTGGTCGAGCCTAGAAGTCACCATTCTCGGCATGGCTCGTTGGCTCAGGTGAACCAGGTCGATTGGCGGAACCGAATCAGATTCCCCGCAGTCGAAGTGCGTAGTCCCGAGTTCTCCGCAACCTTTCCCGTAATCAGATCGTTGTGCACACCGACCGCCCACGCGGTTGCGACACACGATCCTCCCTTAGGCTGAGTTGAGCACGACCTGCGTCACACTGTGCTGGCGGCTTCCCCGTCAGCACATACCGCAACAATCAGTAGGAAAGAGTGAGTAAGACGAACGCCATGTGCCCCCACCAGCCCTGCTGCCCCTCCGCGGACAGCGCCGGGCGTGACGCCGCCCACGTCGTGCACAGTCATCCCGAACAGGGGTGGAGCCTCTTGTGCAACGGTGTGGTCCTCTTCGACGACAACGGCGAGATCCTGCCCAATGGGCGGGTCATCTCCTCCCGTCGCCCGCAGGCCGCCGCGGTCTAGTACCGCCGTTCCGGGACACCCCCGCCCAGGTCAATCGGCGTAGTCCGACACCGGCGGGCAGCTGCAGACAAGGTGCCGGTCGCCATAGGCACCATCGATACGGCGGACCGGGCTGAGGTAGCCCCGCCCGACCAGCGATGACACCGGATACACCGCCGTGGCCCGGTCGTAGGGCTGCGCCCAGTCCCCCGCGAGCATCTTGAGCGTGTGCGGAGCATGCCGCAGTGGGCTGTCCGCCAACGCCTGCTCCGCTGTCTCGACCGCCCTGATCTCCTCGCGGATAGCCAGCATCGCGTCGGCGAAGCGATCCAACTCGGCCAGGTCTTCACTCTCGGTCGGCTCGACCATCAGGGTCCCGGCGACCGGGAAGCTCATCGTCGGGGCATGGAAGCCGTAGTCGATCAGTCGCTTGGCGATGTCCTCCACGGTCACCCCGGATGCCTTGGTGAGCGGCCGGATGTCGAGGATGCACTCGTGGGCCACCAGACCATCCTTGCCGGCGTACAGGATCGGGTAGTGCTCCCGCAGCCGGGTTGCGACGTAGTTCGCGGCCAGGATGGCGCTCTGCGTCGCTCGACGTAGGCCGTCGGGCCCCATCAACCGGATGTAGGCCCACGAGATCGGCAGGATTCCGGCCGACCCCCATGGCGCGGCAGCGACCGGCCCGGGGCCGGTCGCAGGCCCCGCGGCCGGCACCAAGGGATGACTCGGCAGGAAGGGGACCAGGTGTTCTCGGACCCCGATCGGACCCACGCCCGGACCGCCGCCGCCGTGCGGGATGCAGAAGGTCTTGTGCAGATTGAGGTGGCTGACATCGGATCCGAACCGGCCGGGCTTGGCCAGGCCGATCAGCGCATTGAGGTTGGCTCCGTCGACGTAGACCTGGCCGCCGGCCTCATGCACCGACGCGCAGATGTCGGTGATCGATGCCTCGAAGACACCATGTGTGGACGGGTAGGTGATCATGATGGCCGCCAACGTCTCGCGGTGCGCCTGGACCTTGACCTTCAGGTCCTCGAGGTCCACATTTCCCTGATCGTCGCAGGCCACAACCACGACCTTCATGCCGGCCATGACGGCACTTGCCGCGTTCGTGCCGTGCGCCGACGACGGGATCAGGCAGATCACGCGCTGTTGCTCGCCCTTGGAGTCGTGATAGGCGCGGATCGCCAGCAGCCCGGCGAATTCGCCTTGCGCCCCGGAGTTGGGTTGCACGCTGACGGCGCGATAGCCGGTGATCTCGGCCAGGTCCGAGCACAGTTCGGTGATCAGCTGCTGATAACCGGCGGTCTGATCAGTCGGCGCGAAAGGATGTATTCCGGCATATTCCGGCCAGGTGATCGCCTCCATCTCCGCCGCGGAATTCAGCTTCATGGTGCACGACCCAAGCGGGATCATCGTACGGTCGAGGGCCAGATCCTTGTCCGAGAGCGAGCGCATGTAGCGCAGCAGCGCGGTCTCGGATCGGTAGGAGGAGAAGACCGGGTGCGTCAGGTACGGGGACGTACGCCGGAGCTGTTCGGGAATCAGATCGAGGCCGACATCGGCTTCCGCCGCATGCGCGATGTCGACAGTGGAGGCACCGAATGCCTTCGCCACTGCATCAAGGTGGGCGGCCGAAGTCCGTTCGTCACATGAGATCCCGACATGGTCGGCATCGATCAGCCGAAGATTGACTCCCTGCTCCAGGGCAGCCGACAGGATTTCGTCGGCGCGCCCATCCACCCGGACGGTCAGGGTGTCGAAGAAGGGCGTCTCCGCGACCTGGACGCCGTTCTCCCGCAGCACTCGGGCGAGTGTTGCCGCATGTCCGTGGACCTGCCGGGCGATCGCGGCCAGCCCCTCCGGTCCGTGATAGACGGCATACATCGAGGCGATGACGGCCAGCAGCACCTGCGCAGTGCAGATGTTCGACGTCGCCTTCTCCCGCCGGATGTGTTGCTCGCGGGTTTGCAGTGCGAGGCGGTAGGCAGGATCGCCGTCAGTGTCAACGGACAACCCGACCAGGCGCCCGGGCATCTGACGGGCCATCCGCTCCCGGATGGCCATGTACCCGGCGTGCGGACCGCCGAAGCCGAGCGGAATGCCGAACCGCTGGGTGGTGCCGACGACGACGTCGACGTCTATCTCACCGGGCGGGCGCAGAAGCGTAAGGGCGAGCAGGTCCGCAGCTGCGACCGCGACCATCCCCCGCTCGTGTGCCGCAGCAATCAGGGCCGCATGATCGGTGACCGCGCCACTGGCGCCGGGATACTGCACCAGAAGGCCGAAGAAATCCCCCTGCGGCAGACCATCGGTCAGGTCGGTCACTACTACATCCAGACCGAGCGGTCGTGCTCGGGTCCGCAGAACTGCCAAGGTCTGCGGGAAGACATCCTGATCGACCAGGAACGCCGCACCCTGCCCGGCCCTTGACACGCGCCGGGCCAGCGTCATCGCTTCGGCAGCAGCCGTGGCTTCGTCCAGCAGCGAGGCGTTGGCGACCTCCAGTCCGGTGAGGTCGGCGACCATGGTCTGAAAATTCAGCAGTGCCTCGAGCCGGCCCTGGCTGATCTCCGGCTGGTAGGGGGTGTAGGCGGTGTACCAGGCAGGGCTTTCCAACACACGCCGAGTGATCACCGCGGGCGTGTAGTTGTCGTAGTAGCCCAGGCCGATCATCGAGGTGAGCAGCTGGTTGTTTGCGCCCATCGCACGCAGCGCGCTCAGAACGTCGACCTCGGAGCGCGCGGCGGGAAGGGACAGCGGCTCACCATCGGCGATCGCGGCGGGGACGGCGGCATCGGTGAGCGCGTCCAGGCTCTCATATCCGACGGTGGCCAACATGCGTTCGGTGTCATCGGGCCGGGGCCCGATGTGTCTATCGGCAAAGGTCCTTGCAGGTGACCGGTCAGACCACGCGTCGGAAATCAGCACCCGAGCCAAGCTACCAGCGAGGCGGGGTTAGGAGACGGCGCGTTGCTGGCGGCGGCCAGCGAGTTCATCGGAGTCGGGACCGGCGCTGCGTCCATCGGCGCGCTCGGCCGGCAGGGTATGCAGGGTCCCGGTCAGTTCGCGCAACGCACCGGACACGGCGATGCCGAACACACCCTGTCCACCAGCCAGCAGGTCCACAACCTCCTCGGCGGAGTTGCACTCGTACACACTCACCCCGTCGGAGAGCAGGGTGACATTGGCCAGATCGCGGACCCCGCGGCCGCGCAGGAACTCCACGGCCCTGCGGATGTTGGGCAGCGACACCCCGGCGTCGAGGAGGCGCTTGACGACCTTGAGGACCAGGATGTCCCGGAAGGAATACAGCCGCTGGGTGCCCGAACCGGTAGCAGCGCGCACGGTGGGCTCGACCAGTGCCGTTCGCGCCCAGTAGTCCAGTTGCCGGTAGGTGATGCCGGCGGCGTTGCAAGCCACCGGCCCCCGGAAGCCCACCGCCTCACGGGCCGCCTCGTCGTAGGTGACACCGGCCACCTCGGCGGTGGAGAACAGGATCTGCTGGGCAGACTCGCCATCCTCGGGCGCGCGGTTGCCGGCGGCGGAGTCGCTGTTGCCGTCGGAATGGCTGGTGCGTTCGCTCATGTCGTGCACTCCTAGCTCGAACCGACCAGCCACGCACCCTGCTGCGGGTGCGCTGCGGGGTAAGTCACACCGTGGTAATTGCATCGACCGTATGCCCGCGGGCGGTCGGGGGTCAACGCGAGGCGCGGCGTGTCGAAAAGCTAACCCTCATGCACAGGTCGAGACTCCTTCGAGCGGATCCGAAGTGCGTTCGCCGGCTTTCGATCGCTACTTGGCTTGCTTTCCGCCGAAGTCCTCCGGGGTGATCGTGTCCAGGAACTCCTTGAACTTCTCCACCTCGTCCTCCTGCTCGTCCGGGATAACGATGCCGACCTCGTCGAGCAACTCCTCCGCACCGAAGATCTTCGCCCCGGTCCGGACGGCCAGGGCTACGGCATCCGACGGGCGGGAGCTGACTTTGGGAAAGCCGGTGAACAGGAGTTCGGCGTAATAGGTTCCGTCCTTCATCTCGGTGATGTGCACGGCTTCGAGGCTGGCGTTCAGGGTCTCGATGACGTCGCGCAGCAAGTCGTGGGTCATGGGTCTGGCCGGTCGTACGCCCTGCTGCTCGAAGGCAATGGCCGCGGCCTCGACCGCACCGACCCAGATCGGCAGGTATCGCTCGCCGTCGACTTCCTTGAGCAGCAGGATCGGCTGGTTGGCCGGAAGCTCGACCCGTACGCCGACGACGCTGAGTTCGCGCATCGTCATCTCGTATCCCCCAATTTCCAAGGCCTGGACACCGTTAGAGATGACCGTACACGCCGCTGGCCGCGACGGGCGCCGGACCATTTGGCGGTTGGGGCCTCAGCGGCGGATGGCCGCGGGCAGCCCAGTTTTGACGAGGGTGGCGTGCAGTCGTACGGACAGGGCCGCCAGTTCCCTCGTCTGCTCCTCGGCGCGGGCATTCGCGTCGGGGCTGCGGCTGTGCAGCAGCGGCGCCAGAACCTGTTCGAACAGGCCGAGTTCACGATCGGCCGCAGCGCGGTAGGCCCGCAGGTGGCGGGCCTCGATACCGAACCGGGCCATCTCGGCGATGGTCCGGCCGATCATCAGCGCGTCTGCATCGAAGAAGCCCGAGCCGGCGGGCCGGGGAACCAGGATCCGCAGCTCCGTCAGTTGTGCCACCTGGTCTCCGGCCAGGCCGGTTGCCGCGCACAACTCGTCGATCGAAACGCGCACGTCACTGTTGCCGGAGACGAAGTCATCGGCGTCGGGCAGGCCCGGTGCTGCCGAGAGCCGGGGTGGGCGAGGCGCTCCACCGCCGGAGTCCGATTTCAGTCCCCGATCAAGGGCATCCAGGCGGTCCTTGATCACCCGCAGCGGTAGGTACTGGTCGCGCTGAGCGGCCAGGACGTACCGCAGCCGAGCGACATCCGCATGGGAGAACTTGCGATAGCCCGACGCCGTCCGCTCGGGAGTGATCAGCTCCTCGGCCTCGAGGTAGCGAATCTTGGAGATCGTCACCGATGGAAACTCACCGCGCAGTTCGGTCAGCACCTCACCGATACTCAGCTTGCCCGGACTCTCGCGGCTCGGAGCGCTCACTGTCGCCCCGCCCGCGCGGGGCCTTCAGCTGAGGTGCTGCTGGTGAGGAAGACGAGTCGGAACTTGCCGATCTGTACCTCGTCTCCACCGGATAGGACCGCGGTATCGATGGGCTCCCGATTGACGTAGGTGCCGTTGAGGCTGCCGACATCACGTACGGAGAAACCCTTGTTCTCGTGGATGAACTCCACGTGCCGACGGGACACGGTTACGTCATCGAGGAATATGTCGCTGTCCGGATGCCGGCCGGCGGTCGTGACCGACCGATCCAACAGGAATCTGCTGCCGGCATTGGGCCCGCGCTTGACCACCAGCAGCGCCGAGCCCGGGGGCAGGGATTCGACGAGACCGCTGTCCCCGGAACTCTCCGCGGCCTCGCCGACCTGGGGGATCTCTGTGGAGTCCTCCCCGCCGACCTTCGGAATCACCTTGGTGGTCTCCCCGGTCGGCACCTCCTTGCTGCGTGCCAGCGCGTGCCCGCATTGGGCGCAGAACCGGCTGCTGTCGGGATTCTCGTGGCCGCATTGAGTGCAATACACGCCCGCTCATTCTCCTGTCTGTGCCGCCCTAGTGGCCGCTGGCATCGAGCGGCCACATTGAGGGTCAACCATACGTCGAGAGTCCACCCCGCAGGCCAGCGGATCACACCGCCGCGTTGCCGCTCAGGACCGGTCGAGAAACTCTTGATAGCCCGCCGAATCCAGCAGGCCCTCCAGTGCATCGGAAACCGGGTCCGACACGGATATCTCGATCAGCCAGCCATCCCCGTAGGGGTCGCTGTTGACCAATTCGGGGCTCTCGTCGAGATCGACGTTGTGCGCGCGCACAGTGCCGCTGAAGGGCGCATAGATGTCGGAGACCGACTTCGTCGACTCGACCTCCCCGAAAGGTTCACCCGCGGTCACCTCATCACCCTCAGCCGGCAGCTGCACGAAGACGATGTCGCCCAACGCATCCTGGGCGAAGTCGGTAATGCCGATTCGGGCCACCGCCGGCTGCTCGTCCCCCGTGACGAGCACCCATTCGTGCTGCTCGGTGTACTTACGGTCGTCCGGTACTGCCACTGGAGGCCTCTCGTCAGGATGTGGTCAGGCGATAGCTTCGCGGCAACGCTAGCGACCGTCGGGGCCGATCGGCGGTCGGGGCAGGTCAGCGGGGATCAATCCTCGGGGTCGGGTGCCGGCTCGGCGTACTCAGGCACGTCCAGTGGGCGCAACGTATCCACCAGAACGCGATCGGCGGGAACGATGTCGATGCTTCCGCCGGCCTGAATCACCTTGTCCTCCACCCCACCCGGTATCTGCATCGCCGTCGCGAGGGTCTGGCTGTCACCGATGACCACGATCACATACGGTGCCTCGACCGCGACGTCGTCGATCCTGATGTCTCCGGCCTCTCCGGTCAGCGCACTGGACACACCGATCCGGACACCGGCCACCTGCATAGTCTCCGCACCCGCGCCGCGAAGCTCCTGCACAGCATCCAGCAGGACACTGGCCTGGACCTTGGAATCCGGGTCCCTGATCGTGATGGTCAGTCCGGGGCCTTCGGCCGGAATGGTCCCGTTGAGGATCGACAGGGCTTCCGCTTGTCGCCGGGCCTCCTCGACCGCGGCGGCAGCCGAGTCCTCCCCGCTGCCGAGTTGCTCCAACAGGTCCTGTTGCTCACCGATCTCGCTGCGCAGCCGGTCCTGACGGGACTGCAGGTCGGCGAGGATGCGGGCCAGGTCCTCCTCGCGGGCACCGGCCAGCCCTTGATCCGAGTCGACGGTGCGCAGCTGTACGGCCAGTGCGAAGCCGAGCAGGGCGCAGAGCGCTCCGATGAGCAGGCTGGCAGACCACGGCCGCGGCTTTTCCGTCGTCATGTCCTCACGCCCGGAACAGATGTCGGCGGATGGCGGCCACGTTGCCGAAGATCCGGATTCCCAGCACGACGATCACCGCGGTGGACAGCTGCGCCCCAACGCCGAGCTGATCGCCGAGAAAGACGATGAGTCCGGCGACGATGACGTTGGACACGAAGGAGACCACGAACACTTTGGCGTCGAAGATCCCGTCCAGCCGGGCGCGGATCCCGCCGAAACCCGCGTCCAGTGCAGCTACGACGGCGATCGGGAGATAGGGCTGCAGCGAGATCGGCACCGTCGGGTCCAGCAGAACGCCGGCGGCGATCCCAGCCACGAGACCCAGCACGGGGATCACCGGTCCGGTACGGATGCCTTTCATTTGTCGCGCTCCCCTGCGTTGCCTCGAAGGCCCGCCGGTTCGGCCGCAGTAATGACCGCACCTGCCCCGGGTGGGAGGTTCAGCTGATCGACCTGGACCGCATCGACGCCAAGTCCGAAGGCTGAAGCGTAGGAGGCCAACGTCCGTCCGGCGACGGATTCGAGCAGCTGGTCGAACATGCCGGCTGGGCCGATCGCCTCGATCAGGTAGGGGTTGGTCACCGGCCGGAAGTCGACCAGGATGGCCTGCCCGGCCGAGCGGATGCTGGTGGTCGGACCGAGCCGCTGCGCGTCGATGGCCACTGCCTCAGCGCCGGCGGCCCACAGCTCGTTGACCACCGATTGGATATCGCGGTCCAGGATCCGGCCGAGGTTATCCCCGCCGTCCTCGGGCGCGGGTGCATCGGTCAGGGTCACTGCCAGACCGGGTCCCCGCACGGCCGTGAGCCCCGCGCCGGACTCAGCCCGGTCTAGTTCGTCGAGCGCATTCTGACCCTGCGTGGTGGCTGCCAACAGTTCCTCGCGGGCTCGGGTCGCCTGGTCCCGGACCTCGGCCAGACGCTGCTGGAGCAGGTCGCCGTCGGCTCGTTGCTGGGCGATGTCCTGGATGAGTGCCTGGCGCAATTCCTCGCGCTGGGGCGCGGACGAGCGGACCTGAGTGACCACGATGGTGGTCAGCCCGCCGATCAGCACCAGGCAACCGGCAAGGACCAGCCGTCCGAGCAGGCCGGTCGTTGGTGGCCGCGGCGTTCCCCCAGGGGAAGCGCGACGCTCGGCGGCCTCCTCGTACCCGGGATCGAGG
>JALZDV010000228.1 GCA_030862345.1 Actinomycetota bacterium
ACTGGGACCTGTCCAACGGTGAGGTCACGCTGACCAGGTTCGACGACTACCACGGTGAGCTGGCCGGTGTCGAAACGTTGATCTTCCGCACGATTCCGGAAGGGAACACGCGCAAGCAGGAGCTCGAAGCCGGCGAGCTCGATGGGTACGACCTGGTCGCCCCAGGTGACATCGCCGACCTGGAGGACGGCGGGTTCAACGTTCTGACCCGCCCGGCCTTCAACATCCTGTACCTGGGAATCAACCAGGGGGCCTCGGCCCAGATCCCGCCAGACGCCGGGATCAACCCGGCGTTGGCCGACATCCGGGTTCGGCAGGCGATCGCGCAGGCTATCGACCGGGAGAGTCTGGTCAGTTCTCTGCTGCCGGAGGGTGCCGAGGTCGCTACCCAGTTCATGCCGGACACGGTGAGCGGCTACAGCGAGGACGTCACAACCTATGACTACGACCCGGATGCTGCGCGGGCGCTGCTCGAGGAGGCCGGGGCAGTGGGTACGACGCTGAAGTTCTACTACCCGACCGAGGTCAGCCGTCCCTACATGCCCGACCCGGGAGCGATCTTCGAGGTCATCTCGCAGAACCTCACCGACGTCGGCTTCGTCATCGAGCCGGTCGCCTTGGTGTGGAACCCGGAGTACCTCGATGCGGTGTCCAGCGGGTTGGCCGACATTCACCTGCTGGGTTGGACCGGTGACTACGACGACGCCTACAACTTCATCGGCACGTTCTTCGATGCCAAGGCCGGTGGTGAGGCGAAGTTGGACTTCGGCGGATTCGTCAACCAGGACTTGTTCGCTCAGTTCGCGGTGGCCGACTCCGAGCCCGACCCCGATGTCCGCGAGGGTCTTTACCAGGACCTGAACAACGACATCATGGAGTTCCTGCCCGCTGTCCCGATTTCCCACTCCCCGCCGGCTCTCGTGGTGGCGGAGAACGTGGACGGATTGGTACCGAGTCCGTTGACCGCGGAGGACTTCTCCACGGTCGTGTTCACCGACTAGGGGGGAGTGTCCGGCAGGTAACCGACGATGCTGAGATTCATCGTTCGGCGTCTGCTGCAACTGATCCCGATCCTGTTCGGGCTCTCGGTACTGCTGTTCGTCTGGTTGCGCGCTCTCCCGGGCGGGCCCGCAAGGGCTCTCCTGGGGGAACGCGCAACCGCAGAGTCCATCGCTGCTGTCACCGAATCACTCGGCCTGAACGACTCGCTGCTGGTGCAGTACGGCCGCTTCCTGCAGCGGCTGTTCCAATTCAACCTCGGGGTATCGACCCAGACCGGCCGACCGGTCACCACCGAGTTCTTCGAGCGGTTCCCCGGGACGGTCGAACTGACCGTTGCCGCGCTGGCCTTTGCGGTCGTCGTGGGCATTCCGCTGGGGTACCTCGCCGCGCGCCGGCATGGCGGCATCCTGGACTCAGCGTCGGTGATGGCCTCGCTGCTCGGGGTCACCGTCCCGGTGTTCTTCCTGGCTTACCTGTTCCGTTTCGTCTTTGCCGTGGAACTCGGTTGGCTGCCCGGGTCCGGACGGCAGGACGTCCGGATCGACGGCACCCATCCAACCGGCTTCTACGTGCTCGACGGTCTGCTGACGCGTGAGTTCGATGCGTCATGGGACGCGCTGCAACATCTGATCCTGCCCGGCTTGGCGCTGGGAACGATCCCGCTGGCGATCATCGTCCGAATCACTCGGGCCTCGGTCCTGGACGTGGTGAACGAGGACTTCGTACGTACGGCAGAGTCCAAGGGACTTGCTACGTCGACGATCCGGCGCCGGCACATCTTGCGCAACGCCATGCTTCCGGTCGCGACGACGATCGGCCTACAGACCGGGCTGCTGCTCTCCGGGGCGGTGCTCACCGAGACGGTGTTCGCCTTCGGCGGGGTGGGGTCGTTCATCAAGGACGCGATCCAGCAGCGGGACTATGCCGTTCTGCAAGGCTTCATCCTCTTGCTGGCGATCGTCTTCGTGGTGGTGAATCTGCTGGTCGACATTTCCTATGGTCTGCTCGACCCGCGGGTTCGGGTCCGCTGATGGCGCTGTCCACGGCGAAGCGGGAGCGCATCGATTCGCTGGCGGCAATCGCGTCTGGGCGGACGGGCGAGGTAGGGGTCTCGCTCACTAAGAGCGCCTTCCGCCGGCTCCGCCGAAACCCGATCGCCATCGTCGGGACAGTGTTGGTGACGATCTTCATCCTGGTGGCGATCTTCGCTCCGCTGTTGGCACCCAAGGATCCCCGGGTCTTCTACCTGTTCAGCGAGGTGCGACCGAACTTCATCCCGGGCGGTCGTGAAGGGTTCCCGCTCGGCGTCGACCGACTCGGCCGCGACGAACTCTCCCGTCTCATCTACGGTTCCCGGCAATCGCTGCTGATCGGTGTCGTGTCCACGATCATCGGGGTGGTGGCCGGGATGGCAGTGGGCCTGATCGCCGGTGGATTCGGCGGCAAGGTGGACACCGTCGTGATGCGGTTCGTGGACATCCTGCTCTCGATCCCCGGCTTGCTCATGGCGATCACCGTCTCGCTGATTCTCGGGTTCAATCTCTACTCGATCATGATCGCGATCGCGGTCACCCAGATCCCGATCTTCGCCCGGCTGCTGCGCGGCTCGATGCTGGCTCAACGCGACGCAGACTTCGTCCTGGCGGCCCGGTCCCTCGGTGTCCGGCGACGCAAGATCGTGTTCAGCCACGTCCTGCCCAACTCGTTGTCACCGGTGATCGTGCAGGCCACCCTGTCGCTCGCCACGGCGATCATCGAGGCTGCCGCGTTGAGCTTTTTGGGCCTCGGCCCAGCCGACCGCGGTATCCCGGAGTGGGGTTCCATGCTCGCCGATGCGCAGGACTTCCTGACGGTACGGCCGGAACTCGCCTTCTATCCGTGCATCTGCATCGTCGTCGCCGCGCTCGGTTTCACCCTTCTGGGTGAATCCCTGCGCGAGGCGCTCGACCCGAAGTTCCGCCGATGAGCGAGCGACAGGTGCCCGGATGAGCGCGCCGGCGCGGGTGGCGGCCGGCGCCAGTACGAGCCACCCCCTGTTGCGGGTCGAGGACCTCACGGTGGTCTTCCAGCGCAAACGCGAGGCGGCGACGCGGGCCGTCGACGGCGTGAGCTTCTCGGTCGCGCCGGGCCAGACTCTGGGGCTCGTCGGAGAGTCCGGCTGCGGAAAGTCGGTCACCTCGCTGGCCATCATGGGCCTGTTGCCCAAGCGTGGGGTACAGGTCAGCGGCAGTGTCTTGTTCGAGGACCGGAACCTGCTGGAGCTCTCCGACGGGGAACTCCGCGA
>JALZDV010000233.1 GCA_030862345.1 Actinomycetota bacterium
GGCTCCCGGGATCGGCACGCCACCCTCGGGGTTGCTTCCCCCAGTGCCGCCGGCTCCGTACGGGGGTCAACAATCGCCGCCGATTTCCCGGCCTCCTGCATAATCATGCTGATTAGTGCATAATCATGCACTATGGAATCGGCGCCGTACACCGCCGCCGTGGCCGGGGCATCCGGTTACGCGGGCGGCGAGGTCTGCCGCCTGCTCAGCGGCCATCCCGGAATCAACCTGCAGACCGTCTGCGCTGACTCCTCGGTAGGCGATCGGCTCAGCGCACACCAACAACACCTATACGGCCTCGGCGAGTACGTCCTGGCGCCGACGGATGTCGAGACCTTGTCGGGTCACGACGTGGTTTTTCTGGGTTTGCCGCACGGGCAGTCAGCCGCGCTCGCGGCCGGACTCTCCGAAGAGACCGTCGTTCTCGATCTGGCGGCCGACCACCGGTTGTCCGGCGCGCCGGCATGGGATCGCTGGTACGGCGGCACATATGCGCCGGCCTGGCCATACGGAATGCCGGAACTGCCGGGGGCCCGCGCGAAGCTGAGAGGGGCCCGGCGGGTCGCCGTACCGGGCTGTTATCCGACCGCGGCGATCCTGGCCCTCGCACCCGCCCTTGGGGCTGGTCTGGTCGCTCCGGAGGTCGTCGTCGTGGCCGCCAGCGGAACCTCCGGAGCCGGACGCAAGGCCGATGCCAACCTGCTGGGCAGCGAAGTCATGGGCGCTGCTCGCGCGTACGGCGTCGGCGGGGTGCACCGGCACACGCCGGAGATGACCGAGCAGCTGAGTAACGTCGCTGGATCTCCGGTAAGTGTGTCGTTCACACCCATCCTCGCGCCGATGTCCAGAGGGATCTTGGCGACCTGCAGCGCCCCGCTCGTCGGCGATCTCGATCTCGACACAGCCAGAGCCGCGTACGAGAAGGCCTATGCCGAGGAGCCGTTCGTCGAACTTCTCCCCGCTGGGGTCTGGCCGTCCACGGCCGCCGTACTCGGCTCGAACTGCCTACATCTGCAAGTCACCGTCGATGCCGATGCCGGACGCCTGTTGATCGTCGCGGCGCTGGACAACCTGGCCAAGGGCACGGCCGGTGCGGCGATCCAGTGCGCCAATCTCGGGCTCGGTCTGCCCGAGGTCCTCGGACTCCCGATGCTGGGAGTCGCGCCGTGAGCATCACGACGGCAAAGGGTTTCCGGGCCGCGGGTGTAGCGGCGGGACTGAAGCCCTCCGGTGGCCTTGATGTGGCCCTCGTCGTCAACGATGGACCAAGCCAGGCGGCGGCCGGCGTCTTCACCAGCAACCGGGTCAAGGCGGCACCGATCTTGTGGTGTGAGCAGGTGTTGACCACCGGGCGGCTGGCCGCGGTCGTGTTGAACTCCGGCGGCGCAAACGCGTGCGCCGGACCCGAGGGCTTCGCCGACGCGCATCGCACCGCAGAACACCTGGCGGGCGAACTCGAGATCGGCGCAATTGATGTGGGCCTCGCCTCGACAGGCCTGATCGGACTCCGGCTACCGATGCCCGAACTGCTGTCCGGGATCAGCGTCGCGGTGCAGGAACTGTCGGCCGACGGTGGGCGCAACGCCGCCGAGGCGATCATGACCACGGACTCGGTGCCCAAGCAGGCCTGCCTGACCCGCGCCGGGTTCACCGTCGGGGGCATGGCCAAGGGAGCAGGCATGCTGGCACCGGGCCTGGCCACCATGCTGGTCGTTCTCACCACCGATGCCGACGCGGATGCCGCGATGCTGGACGCGGCCCTGCGCGCAGCCTGCGCCGTAACCTTCGACCGGGTGGACAGTGACGGCGCGATGTCGACCAACGACACGGTGCTCCTGCTGGCCAGCGGGGCCAGTGGGCTCGCCGCTGACCAGGCAACGTTGACCGAGGCCGTGACCGCGGTCTGTTCCGACCTCGCTCAGCAGCTCATCGCCGACGCGGAAGGCTCCACGAAGGACATCTCGATCACCGTCGAGCAGGCAGCCAGCATCGATGACGCCGTGGAAGTCGGGCGGGCGATTGCGCGGAACAACCTCGTCAAGTGCGCGTTCTACGGTGCCGACCCCAACTGGGGTCGGATCCTCGCCGCCGTGGGCACGACTTCAGCGGCCTTCGATCCGAGCGACCTGGATGTGGTCCTCAACGGCGTAGAGACCTGCCGCGCTGGTGGGATCGGTGAGGACCGCGGCGGCTGCGACCTCACCGGACGCGCAGTCGACGTGCGCGTCCGGCTGCATGCCGGCTTACATGAGGCGACCGTGTGGACCAATGACCTCTCAGTTGGCTATGTCCACGAGAACTCTGCGTACAGCTCGTGACCGCGCTGGCAGGCCGGGACCAGGTCCGGCGGTGGGGGAGCAGCCGACCGATGCGCCCCGACGATCCGGACCGGGACGCGGCACGGGCTGCCACCCTGGTTGATGCGCTGCCCTGGCTCAAGGAGTTCTTCGGCCAGATCGTGGTCATCAAGTACGGCGGAAACGCGATGATCGACGACGACCTGAAGCGGGGCTTCGCCGAGGACATGGTCTTCCTGCGCTATGTCGGCATCCGCCCGGTCGTCGTGCACGGCGGCGGACCTCAGGTCTCGGCGATGCTGAGCAGGCTGGGGATCGAGAGCGAGTTCCGTGCCGGGCTGCGGGTCACCACCGAGGAGACCATCGACATCATCCGAATGGTGCTGGTCGGGCAGGTGGGCCGCGAACTTGTGGGTCTGATCAACTCTCATGGCTCGCACGCCGTCGGGCTGTCCGGCGAAGACGCGCACCTGTTTACCGCCGAACGCACGATGGCCCAGGTGGACGGCGAACCGGTAGACATCGGCCTAGTCGGCGACGTGGCGACGGTCAATCCGGCGGCGGTCCTGGACCTCGTCGGCGCCGGCCGGATCCCGGTCGTGTCCACCGTCGCGCCGGACCGCCACGGCGTGGTGCACAACCTCAACGCCGACACCGCTGCGGCCGCTCTCGCCGTCGCTCTGGGTGCGGTCAAGCTCGTCGTGCTCACCGATGTGGAAGGTCTCTACAGCGACTGGCCAGACCGGTCCTCGCTTGTCGAGCAGATCACCACCGAGGAACTGGAGCAGGTGCTCCCGCTCATCGACAGCGGCATGGCACCGAAGATGGCGGCGTGCCTTCGCGCAGTGAACGGCGGCGTCCGGCGCGCAACGGTGGTAGATGGCCGACTGCCACACGCCCTGTTGCTCGAGATGCTGACCAGCCAGGGCACCGGAACGATGGTGGTCCCAGCACCCACCGAAGGACCCTCATGACACTACCGTCAGCCAGTCTCATCCAGCGCTGGGAAGCGGCGATGGCGACCAACTACCGGACGCCGCCGTTGGCCCTGGTGCGCGGCTCGGCAGCGCAGGTCTGGGACGAGGCAGGCAGGCCGTACGTCGATCTCATCGGCGGCATCGCCACCAACGCCCTCGGCCATGCCCATCCCGCCGTCGTCGAGGCGGTCAACCGGCAGATCAGCACTCTGGGCCACACCTCGAACCTGGTCGTCAACGAACCCGCCATCGCACTGGCCGAACGACTGCTCGAACTCGCGGGCCGGCCTGGTCGGGTCTTCTTCTGCAACTCCGGCGCCGAGGCCAACGAGGCGGCATTCAAGCTCTCCCGGCTCACCGGACGGCCTGGCATCCTCGCCGCGCACGGCTCCTTCCACGGCCGGACCATGGGGGCGCTCGCGCTCACCGGCCAACCGGAGAAGGCGGCTGCCTTCGCCCCGCTGCCGGGCGGGGTCACCCATGTGCCCTACGGCGACATCGAGGCCCTCGACGCAGCCGTGGACGAGCAGACCGCGATGGTCATCCTGGAGCCGATCCTGGGCGAGGGCGGTGTGCAGCCGGCACCGGCTGGCTACCTTGCGGCCGCCCAGGCCGCCGCTTGCCGAGTCGGGGCCCTGTTCGCACTGGACGAGATCCAGACCGGGATGGGACGGACCGGTGCCTGGTTTGCCCACCAGTCCAGTGGCGTCGAGCCGGACTTGCTCATGCTGGCGAAGGCGCTCGGCGGTGGCCTGCCGTTGGGCGCGATGCTCGCGTTCGGCTCGGCCGCCGACCTGCTCCAGCCGGGCAGCCACGGCTCCACCTTCGGGGGCAACCCGATCTGCTGCGCTGCGGCCCTTGCCGTGATAGACACGATCGTCAGCGATGATCTGCTCGGTCGGGCCAAGCGCATCTGCTCGGTCGTCACCGAGGGCGTCGCGGCCCTGGCCGACCCGTTGTTCACCGGGGTGCGCGGCGAGGGAGCGTTGCTGGCCATCACTCTGTCCCGGCCGCTGGCGGCCGAGTTGGAGTCGGCGTTGCGTACGGCCGGATTCCTGGTCAACGCGGTCACTCCGGATGCACTCCGGCTGGCCCCACCCCTGGTGGTCACCGACGAACAGCTTGGCGCGTTCCTCACCGCGCTCGCCTCGATCCAGATCGGAAGCCCCCCATGACCCGGCACTTCCTGCGCGATGATGACCTGACCCCCGACGAGCAGGGCCAGATCCTCGCTCTGGCAGCCGAGCTGAAGGCCAAGCGCCCCGGTGGTCCCAGACCACTGGAGGGGCCCCGCACGGTGGCCCTGCTGTTCGACAAGCCCTCGACCCGTACCCGGGTGTCCTTTTCCATCGGCATCGCCGAACTCGGCGGCTATCCGCTGGTCATCGACGCGCAGAACAGTCAACTGGGCCGGGGCGAGCCGATCGAGGACACCGCCCGGGTCCTGGATCGGCAGTGCGCGGCAATCGTCTGGCGGACCTTCGGCCAGGATCGGATCGAAGCGATGGCCTCGGTCAGCCGGGTGCCGGTGATCAATGCGCTGACCGATGAGTTCCACCCCTGCCAGATCCTGGCCGACCTGCAGACGGTCGCCGAGCGCCGCGGCGGGCTCGCCGGGCTGACCCTGACCTACCTCGGCGACGGCGCCAACAACATGGCCCACTCCTACCTGCTCGGTGGGGCGCTGGCCGGAATGCATGTCCGGATCGGCTCCCCGGCGGGCTACCAGCCCGATCCGGCGATCCTGGATCGGGCCGGCCGGGTGGCCGCCGAGACCGGCGGTTCGGTGCGCTGGACCGATGACCCGGCGACGGCCGCGGACGGTTGCGATGTGCTGGCGACCGATACCTGGGTGTCGATGGGGCAGGAGGGGGAAGGCTCCAGTCGGGCTACCCCGTTTTCGCCGTACGCCATCGACTCGGCGGCGCTTGACCGTGCGGCGAGCGACGCGATCGTCCTGCACTGCCTGCCCGCATACCGCGGGAAGGAGATCGCCGCCGAGGTCATCGACGGTCCCAACAGCGCGGTCTGGGACGAGGCCGAGAATCGACTGCACGCGCAGAAGGCGCTGCTGGTCTGGCTGCTCGAGCGGGAGTCGGTTCGATGACGATGACGGCCCCATTGACCCGCAGCGCCCGGCACGCGCGGATCGTCGAGCTGATAGACGAGGGCACGATCCACTCCCAGTCCGAACTGGCCGCGGCACTCGAGGCCCGCGGCGTCGCGGTCACCCAGGCGACCCTGTCCCGGGACCTGGATGAGCTAGGCGCCGTCAAACTGCGCGGCGTGGACGGCGAACCGGCTGTGTACGTGCTGCCGCAGGAGGGCGGCTCCCCCATGCGTCCAGCCCAGCGGCCGCCGGAGGCGCTGGTCTCCCGGCTCGGCGACCTGCTCACCGGGGTCGAGGCCAGCGCGAACCTGGTCGTCGTCCGAACACCGCCGGGAGCCGCCCAGTTCCTCGCCTCGGCGCTGGACAAGGCGGGCCTTCCGGCGACCATCGGCACGATCGCCGGCGACGACACGGTCCTGGTGATCGCCCGGGAGCCCGACGGTGGGCAGGCACTGGCTGCTGAACTCAGCGCACTTGCCGCACGAGGTCGCGGCGCTTCCGTACATCCCGACCCGCCGACAAGCAAGGAGAACAGCACTCCATGACATCTCAACCAGCGACCGAACGCGTGGTGCTGGCCTATTCAGGTGGGCTGGACACCTCGGTGGCCATCGGCTGGATAGCCCAGAGCACGGGAGCCGAGGTCGTGGCCGTGGCCTGCGACGTGGGTCAGAACGGGGAGGACCTCGAGGTCATCCGGCAGCGCGCCCTGGCCTGCGGCGCGGTCGAGTCCGTCGTCGTCGACCTCAAATCCGAGTTCGCCAGCCAGTACTGCGGACCGGCCCTGCGCGCCAATGCTCTCTACATGGACCGCTACCCCCTGGTATCCGCTCTGTCCCGCCCGGTCATCGCCAAAGCCCTGGTCCAAGCAGCTCAGGCGACCGGCGCGAACACCGTCGCGCATGGTTGCACGGGGAAAGGCAACGACCAGGTCCGCTTCGAGGTCGGTATCGCAGCGCTCGCCCCCTACATGAAGGTGCTGGCACCGGTCCGTGACTCCGGGATGACCCGGGACAAGGCCATCGCCTTCGCCGAGGAGCGGTCGCTGCCGATCGACGTCACCAAGAAGTCGCCGTACTCCATCGACCAGAACCTGTGGGGGCGGGCAGTGGAAACCGGCTTCCTGGAAGACATCTGGAACGCACCGATCGAGGATCTCTACGAATACACCCGGGACCCGGCGACCCCCCGCGAGCCAGACGAGGTGGTTATCGGGTTCACCGAGGGCATCCCAACCTCGGTGGACGGGGAGCCGGTCAGCGTGCTCCAGGCGATCGAGACGCTCAATGAGCGGGCCGGTGCGCAGGGCGTCGGACGGCTGGACATGGTCGAGGATCGGCTGGTCGGGATCAAGAGCCGTGAAGTGTACGAGGCACCCGGCGCGATCGCGTTGATCACCGCCCACCAGGAACTGGAGAGCGTCACAGTCGAGCGCGACCTCGCCCGCTTCAAACGCCAGGTGGGGCAGCGCTGGGCAGAACTCGTCTACGACGGCCTCTGGTTCTCCCCGCTCAAGTCGGCGCTGGACGCGTTTGTGACCGATGCCAGCCGTTCGGTGACCGGCGACGTGCGGATGACCCTGCACGCGGGTCGTGCGGTCCCCACGGGCCGGCGCGGTGCGGCATCGCTGTACGACTTCGGCCTGGCCACCTACGACTCCGACGACACCTTCGACCAGGGGCTGGCCAAGGGCTTCGTCGAGTTGTGGGGGTTGCCCAGCAAGCTGGCCGCCGCCCGCGATCAGCGTCTGGCAGGCTCCCCGGGGTGACGATCGGGTCTGCCGCGGCCTCCAGGCTGTGGGGCGGGCGCTTCTCGGCGGGTCCGGCCGATGCCCTGGCCAGGTTCTCCAGATCCGTCCACTTCGACTGGCCGTTGGCCCCCTACGACCTGCTCGCCTCCCGGGCGCATGCCCGCGTGCTGTACCGAGCGGGGCTACTCACCGGCGAGGAACTCGGGCAGATAGTGTCCGCCCTCGACGGTCTCGACGCCGCCGTACGGGAGGGCAGCTTCACACCCGACGCGGACGACGAGGACGTGCATGCCGCCCTGGAACGGGGCCTGCTGGAACGGCTGGGGTCACTCGGCGGAAAACTGCGCGCCGGACGGAGTCGCAACGACCAGATCGCCACCGACCTGCGGCTCTACCTGCGTGATCACGTCCGGCTTCTCGTCGCAGCCGTCACCGAGCTCGAGACCGCCCTGATCGACAAGGCCAGGCAGCACCAAACGGCACCCGCGCCGGGACTGACCCACCTGCAGCACGCTCAACCGATCCTGTTCGCCCACCAGTTGCTGGCCCACGTGCATGCATTTGCTCGCGACGTCCAACGATTCGCCGACTGGGACAAGCGGGCGGCGATCAGTCCGTTGGGGGCTGGGGCACTGGCCGGCTCGTCTTTGCCGCTCGACCCGGAAGCGGTCGCGGCCGAGCTCGGCTTCGACTCCGCCGCCACCAACTCGATGGACGCCGTGTCCGACCGGGACTTCGCCGCGGAGTTCCTGTTCGTCACCGCACTGCTGGGCGTGCACCTGTCCCGATTGGGGGAGGAGGTCATTCTCTGGACGACCACCGAGTTCGGCTGGGTCGAGCTCGACGATGCCTTTGCCACCGGCTCCTCGATCATGCCGCAGAAGAAGAACCCGGACATCGCAGAACTCGCCCGCGGAAAGTCCGGCCGTTTCATCGGACACCTCACCGGTCTGCTTGCCACGCTCAAAGCCCTCCCACTGGCCTACGACCGTGATCTGCAGGAGGACAAGGAGCCCGTCTTCGACACCGTCGAGCAACTGATGCTGCTGCTCCCCGCGATGGCCGGGATGATCGCGACGATGCGCGTCGATGAGACCCGGCTCGCCGAGTCGACCCCGACCGGGCACGCACTGGCCACCGAGGTGGCCGACTGGCTCGTCCGTACTGGCGTGCCCTTCCGCGACGCCCACGAGGTGAGTGGCGCCCTGGTTGCCCGGGCCAGCACCGAGGGGACCCAACTCTGGCAACTCTCCGACGAGACGATGCGCGAGGTCGATGCCCGGCTGACCCCCGACGTACGGAAGGTGCTGACCGTCCGCAGGGCGCTGGAGGGACGTTCGGCGACCGGCGGTACTGCTCCCGCGCGCGTGGCGGAACAGATCGCAACGCTCATCGATCTCACGCGGGCTCACCAGGCCTGGAGCCGACAAGCACTGCGCTCAGTTTGAGGTGCCGGTCGTGGACCTCGCTGCGCTCTTGGCCGGTCCGGCCCTCGTTGCGGCCCCGCGACTGCTCGGGGCCGTGCTCCGCCACGAAACTGCAGATGGCGTCGTGGCCGTACGGATCACCGAGGTCGAGGCCTACAGCGGGGACGGCACCGATCCCGCGGCGCACACCCATCGGGGGCCGACTCCGCGCAACGCGGTCATGTTCGGCCCAGCCGGAAACCTCTACGTCTACTTCAGCTACGGGATGCACTGGTGTGCCAACGTGGTCTGTTCGCCGCCCGGCACCGGCGAAGCGGTGTTGCTGCGAGCCGGTGAGGTGGTGGCCGGCATCGAGCTTGCCCGCCTGCGCCG
>JALZDV010000242.1 GCA_030862345.1 Actinomycetota bacterium
GCAATATTCCCCACTGCTGCCTCCCGTAGGAGTCTGGGCCGTGTCTCAGTCCCAGTGTGGCCGGTCGCCCTCTCAGGCCGGCTACCCGTCGTCGCCTTGGTGGGCCACTACCCCACCAACAAGCTGATAGGCCGCGGGCCCATCCCTAGCCGATGAATCTTTCCACCACATGTTGATGCCAACTGTGGTCGTATCCGGTATTAGCTCCGGTTTCCCGGGGTTATCCCAGTGCTAGGGGCAGGTTGCCCACGTGTTACTCACCCGTTCGCCGCTAGGGCATCCTCCCGAAGGAGGAGCCTCGCTCGACTTGCATGTGTTAAGCACGCCGCCAGCGTTCGTCCTGAGCCAGGATCAAACTCTCCATAGATGTTTGATCTGGCTATGGACAGCGAGCTGACACTCGCTATCTCATACCAAAGGAATCCCTTCCGAGGATTACAAGCGGGCGCGCAGCGCATGCGATGAAGCAGCAAACGATGAGCGCCAATCACCCCGGACGGGGTATTTCTTGGCACTGACTTTTTGGCACGCTGTTGAGTTCTCAAAGTGCGGACGCGCACCGATACGAGCCTCTCGGCACGTGTTCGGGGCAACCTGATAGATGCTACTTCATCCGCTCCCACCGGTCAAACCCGGAGGTAGGACATGATCATGGCTTTCGCCAGGAGCCGCGCGACTCGCCTCGACGCTCAGGATCGGCACGATCAGTTCAAGACTAGCAGCCCCGCGACGGAGGTCGCCAACGGTATACACCCGGGGCTCGGTACCACGGTCAGCCGGACATGGGCGTGAACGCTGGTCATAGCCGACGAATTCCGGCCACCTGACGCTTGCCCCGGCGCAGTACCAGGTACCGCCCGTGGAGCCAGTCCTGTTCGGCCGGAACCGCCTCTGGGTCGCCGATCCGCCGGTTGTTCAGGTACGCGCCGCCCTCGGCCACCGTTCGACGAGCCTGACTGAGGCTGTCGGCGAGTCCGGTGCGCTGCAAGAGCGACGCCAGAGTGGGCTCCGGGCCATCGAGCTCGGTCAAGCCCACCTCCGCCAGCGCCGCAGCCAAGGGTTCCGGGTCGAGCTCGACTAACTCGACCCCGCGACCGAACAGGGCCAGACCGGCTGATTCGGCCTGTGCGCTGGCCCGTTCACCATGAACCAGAGCGGTCAGCTCCCGAGCGAGCGCCCGCTGGGCCGCTCGATCGCCGGGGCGGGTGCTCGAGGCCTGCAGCAGAGTCTCGATCTCGGCGGCCGGCCGCTCGGAGAACAGCGGTAGCCAAGCCCGCACGTCGCCGTCATCTGCAGTCAGCCAGAACTGGAAGAACGCGTACGGCGAGGTCATCGTGGGGTCGAGCCAGATCGTGCCGGACTCGGTCTTGCCGAACTTCTGGCCGTCGGCCTTGGTGACGAGCGGAGTGGCCAGGGCGTGCACCTTGACGCCTTCGACGCGGTGGATGAGGTCAACTCCGGCTGTGAGATTGCCCCACTGGTCGGAGCCACCGGTCTGCAGAGTGCACCCCTGCTGGCGGTGTAGCTCGAGAAAGTCCATCCCCTGCAGCACCTGGTAGCTGAACTCCGTGTAGCTGATCCCAACGGTTGAGTTGAGCCGGGCGCTGACCGCCTCTTTGGCCAGCATCTTGCCGACCCGGAAGTGCTGCCCGATGTTGCGGAGGAAGTCGACCGTCGACAGGGCAGCGGTCCAGGCCAAGTTGTTAACGTAGATCGGAGCGAGCAGGTTCGGATCCTCGCTAGCCGGCCGCTCGAGGAATGGGCCGACCTGATAGCGGATTCGGGTTACCCACTCCTCGACGGTGGCCCGGTCGTTCAGGACTCGTTCGGAATCTGGATGGGGATCCCCGATCAGACCGGTGGCACCCCCGATCAGCACGATCGGCTGATGCCCGGCCCGCTGCAGCGCGCGCAGCACCATGAACTGCAGCAAATTTCCGGTGTGCAGGCTCGGCGCGGTCGGGTCGAACCCGCAGTAGTAGGTGACCGGGCCTTCGGTGAGCGCTGCGCGCAAAGCTGCGTCATCGGTGCACAGGGCGATCAAGCCGCGAGCGGTCAGCTCGTCGAGCACGTGGGTCACGAGGGAAGTCTGCCGCACGTGCGGATTGCTCCGTAGCGCAAGCTCCGCCTCCTGGCCACCGACGGGAGGAAGCCGGAATATCAGACCAGCTTCCGTCTTGTAGTAGTTGCAGTCGCAACCAAAGGAGCAGCATGCCCGCCGTGACCGTCGAGGACATCACCACCCTTGCTCGAATCCCTGAGGTCAGCCCGGACGCACAGGAGCGCCCGGTCCGGTCCGTAACCACCGCTCCCTCCGGTTTCGAGGGCGAAGGCTTTCCCGTCCACCGGGCCTTCCAGGGAGTGGATCTGCGCGAGCTCGATCCGTTCGTACACATGGATCAGATGGGAGAGGTGGACTACGCGCCCGGAGAGCCGAAGGGCACGTCATGGCATCCACACCGCGGATTCGAGACCGTCACCTACATCCTGGACGGCACGTTCGAACATGCTGACTCACACGGCGGCGGCGGACTGATCACCAACGGCGACACGCAATGGATGACCGCCGGGGCGGGCCTGCTGCACATCGAGCGGCCACCAGAGGCGCTGGTGGCCAGCGGTGGCCTGTTCCATGGCGTACAGCTCTGGGTGAACCTTCCCGCGGCACAGAAGGCGGTACAGCCCCGGTATCAGGACCTGCGCGGATCTCGATCGGCGCTGTTGACCACGCCGGACGGCGGCGCACTGATCCGCGTCATAGCCGGCGATCTGGCTGGTCATCAAGGCCCTGGGTCGACGTACACGCCGATGGCGATGATGCACGCGACGATCAGTCCCGGAGCGACCCTGCGGTTGCCGTGGCGCAGCGACTTCAACGCATTGGTCTACGTGCTGTCAGGCAGCGGAACGGGAGGCGCCGAAGGTCGGCCGATCACCACCGGACAGCTCGCGGTGTACGGGCCCGGCGACACGATCACCATCTCCGGCGCGGTATCCCAGGAATCCCGGCATGCTGCGCTCGATGTCATCGTGCTGGGCGGGGCTCCGATCCGCGAGCCGATCGCCTGGGGCGGGCCGTTCGTGATGAACACCCGCGCGGAGGTCCTACAGGCCTTCGAGGACTACCAGGCCGGCCGACTGGGGACCATCCCGGCCATCCCGACTGCGCATGCAGCCCTCGGCGGGCGGGCCACCGAAGGCTGATCACAGCGGACGCCGGCTGGGTCTAGCCCCGAGTGACCGACTCGGTGACAGCCTGAGACGTTGCGTGCTTGTCATCGCGGGGGCGTCCCATCAGCTCCAGCCCGACCATGGCCTTTTCGGCGGCTGCGGCATCGACCCGCTCGACCACGAACCCCATGTGGATCAGGACCCATTCGCCGGGCTTCAGATCCTGGTCGTCCTCATCGAGCATGCCGAGATTGACCCGGCTCTGGCCGCCGACTATGTCGACGAGAACCAGCTGGTCGCCATAGCCCTCGACCCTTTCCACGACTCGACCGGGGATACCCAGGCACATGGTCAACCTCCTTGGTTGCTCTGTTGCGCTTCGACCGCGAAGACGCGCTCGTTGAGCACTGACCGTACGGTGTCGACAGCTTCATCCACAGCCGCGGCCACCGCCGGGGACAGGCCGATCCCCTCCCCGAGATCGGCCGGCGTACAGCCCACGACATAGGTCGGCGGCAGGGTCCCACCCAGGGTTTCCAGACTGCCCAGCACGGCCACCGGATTCATCCCATGGGGATCGAATTCGCCGTCGCCCAGATCCTCCGGACCGACGTGGAGCACCGTGATGGTGCCCGGTATCCCGTTCCCCGGAAGGGCATCCACGATTACCAGTGCTTCCACGCCGTCCAATAGGTCGTAGGCAAGATGCATGCCGCGGATACCGTAATCGACCAGCCGGACACCACGAGGCAATGCCGCAACGCCTTCTGGGGCGGACATCATCCTCCGGACGACCTCAGGTCCGAAGCCGTCGTCCCCGAAGAAGATGTTCCCGATGCCCGCCACCAGGACGCGCGTCATCGCCTCGTTCGCTGAACCGTTACCTGGAATCTTCGGACTTGTTCTCGCCCCGGCCCGTTCCCGGAGTGTGCGCCGGCGTGTCGACCATGTCCGGATCCATGTCGGTTTCCGGCATCTCGCTGGCCGGCTGCTCGTCGGCTGGCGAGGCCTCGGCACCGCGTGGAGTGTCCTCCTTGGGAGTTGACTTCAACTCATCTGTCTCCACAGGTCCGGTTGCGCCACCGACGTTCGCGCCGTCGCGGTGCATGTGCTCGGCACCCTCGTCGACATCGGCGGTTTCCCGGCGGCCCTCGTACGGTGGCACGGCCCGGTCCCCGGTGTCCGGCTCGTTTGGATCTATGCCGGACGTGTTCGGGTTGAGACTCATGGGTGTTCTCCTTTGGTTGGAGTGGGTGGGTCAGCCGCCCTGGTCACCGGTGGGCATGACGGGCATGTCCGGATCGATGGGCCCCTGTGGATCCACACTGGTGTCGCTTTCTTCATCTGAGGTGCCCGCCGGACGACCTGATGGTCCTTCGCCTGGTGGATACCCCTCATCACGCGACCCAGGCTCGCCGCGTTCGGACTGGGGTTCTTCGTCAAGATGCGCGGCGGGCTTGTCGTCGTCGAACTGCCCGGAATTCTCGGTCATCTGTGCTCCTTAGGTGGATGCCGCTACTACATGTTCCGGATCTTCCTGTACCGCTGGATATCCGGGATGGACCGCAGTCCGACGAACAACGCGACTAACACGATGAGGGCCAGCACCACAAGGGTGACAATTCCTACGTACTCCACTATCGACCTCCTCTCTCGACATCGCCGATCTCCGGATGTGCCCTAGTTCGCCGCCCCGGCCGATGGTTGCCCCAGCGGCTCGAGTTCCTCGGGTGCAAAATAGAGATAGCGGCCATACCAGTCGTGCATATCCGCGGCCGGGTCGTCGACGAGCACGACCGCGACGTGGACATTGCCGTCCACGTCAGAGAGCACGGCCGTGACGCGAGCAGTCTGATCGGCGAAGAACATGTCCTGGGCGTCGGCTCGAGCCGACGGGTGCACCCGCACGAGACTGTCCTTGGCCACGCTGACCCCGTCGATCATCACCGCGTCCACATCGGGCGCGACGCTGGCATCAGCGGCCGGGTCCCACCAGGGTGCGTCGCCGGTATGGAAGACGGGCGGGTCCACGTTGCGCAGGTCCGCATCCGGGCTGGAGTTCTCCCGTGGAGTGCTGAAGACGGGCACGTCGAACATATCCATGTCGGCGGCCAAACCCGCGCGCTCGGACGGGGCGCCGAAGGGCGGCGCCTCGAACGTCGTCATCTCCGCCGCGAGTGCTGCGTCGACGGCGGCGTGCGGATCCCGCAGGATGCCGTGCAACTGCTGCAAGGTCTCCGGTGACATGTGCTCGCAGCGGTCGATGATCTCCGCCGCGCGCGGATCAGTGGCTCGGGCGTCGGCCTTCTCCTGGTCGGTCAAGGTCATCACCCGCAGGGTGAGGATCTCGTCTATCTCGGTGGAATCGAACAGGGCGCCGGCGCTCTGGTCGGCGATCTCGGGGTAGTCGTAGAGGATGATCGGCGAGGCGAGGACCACGTCGGTGTCCCCCGGTGCGCCGGCCAGTACCGGCCAGCACCGGTGCTGATGACAGGCTGCCGCCGCGGCGCGTGCATCGTCGGGTGGTTCCAGCAATGAGACGAATGCCGCCTGCTCCGCGCTGATCAGCAGATGGGCACCGATAAAGGATGTCCGGATGGCCTGATCCTTGTCCCTGACTGGGTCCTGGGCGACGTTGCGTACCGATACCGAGAGTCGGGTCAGCTCGTCGACCGGCGTTGTGGTCAGCCGCACCTCGGCGGCCAGCGGCCAGCGGCGTCGAACGACGCGCGCCACCACCCGGCCTTGCCCGTCGCGCAGCTGCTCGGTCTGCTCGTCACCGGAAATCTCGGCCGGCAGCACTGCACCGGCCTGCAGTTCGGCGACAGCGCGCGGGTCGAGCAGAATCTCGTGCTCGGTGGTCTCGTCCCAGGTCATCCAGGTCTGCCCGCCCAAGCGGAACTCCTCCACCGGCGTGAAGCTCTCCGAGTCGGGTGCGCTGGCCTTTTGCACCTCACGCGTCTGCAGCTGCAGGAATCGCAGCCGTAGCCTGACCGATGCTTGTGGTCCGGCACGGAGCAGGCATTGGGCCTGCATATCCGGTTCCTCGCCGAATCCCCCGGCTGCGGCTCCGGGCGGGCCCAGCACCCCGAACTGCCAGCGGACCCGGTTCTTGCTCGACGTGGCGCGATAGGGATAGAGGAGATATCCCTCGTAGAGGACCGCGTCGGCGACCGTACGGGCAAGTTCGAGGCTCGACGTCATCTGAGGCTCGCCGTGAAACTCATGAGTCCACCACGTCGGAGGCCGTGGCGATGTCGGCCACGGCGGCCTTGGCCAGCAGCGACTCCATGGTGGCCTCCCAGGTGGTCAACCCCCGCACCGACTTGTAGTAGGCCAGGGCATCGATCGTTTCCCGGCTCAGGCGTAGCCATCCGGTGTTCGGGAAATAGTGCTCGATCATGTCCTTCCACACCGAGACCGGGATATCGAACTTCGACTCGCAGTCCCAGGGGACCTGCTCGACGCCGAATCCGGACACGCCACGGGTGAAGACTGTTCCGGAGAACAGAAAGACCACCGGGATGTTGTCCTCCCGCAGGGCATGCAGGTACTTTGACCACGTCACGTCGAAGTCATATGTGCACGGCATGGCGAGGTCGACCTCGGTGATCCCGCGAAATCCCTGCACCATCGCGCTGCACTGCATCCACATGAATGGCTTCAGCGTGTCGAACCAGCGCTCGCGGGTACCGAACATGTCGAGCAGTCCGCTCTCCTCGTCTTCGCTGTAGCGGCGTTTCGCTGGCTCGATCCGCACCTGACACCGCAGCGCTATCGCGTGGATCGCCTCACCGGTGGACTCCTCGATGCGCAACCGAGCCGTCATCTGGGGCGCGGCTGCGTACTGCTCGGCGAACACATCGACGACGTTGAACGTCAACTTGCTCATGGGGTCGATTTCTCGACGGTGGCGGCCGGCCGGCTCCTGGCTGACACCCTCTCGAAGAACCGATCCATGGCCTCGTGGGCGTCCTGTCCGCCGTCGAAGCCACGCCAGAGTTTCCGCAGTTCGCCGACCAGCTCGTAACAAGCATCGATCGGAACGATGTTGCATGTGTAGTCGAGGCCGTCCTGCCCACCTCTACCCCGTTCGGGCGCCCTGATCAGCAATGCCTCGACGTCGGGTCTGATCTGTCCGAGCAGCGGGTTGGCCGCCACGACCGATTCCCATGCGTCAAGCCGGAGTTCTGACTCCGTCGCACCGGCCGGACCGGGATAGAAGGCGATGATCCGGTCCTGCACAGAGTTGCGGAACAAGAACGCCAGTCCGACCGGGATTTCGAGCTCGTCCCATTGCCCAGGTCCGAGAGTGAAGTCCGGGAAGGAGACGTAGCGCTCGGGTACGGCCCGGTACCGGAGTTCCGCGCGCTCCTCGGTGAAGAGCAGATAGCAACCGCGGCAGGTGCACATCAGCACCCGGCTTTCCAGGTTCACCACATGCTGGTGACTCTCTGGAATCGGCTCAGCGCACATTTCGCAGCGCTCGGCTGTCACCGCCGGCGGCCGATTACTCGTGATCCGCCGAATGACCGAGATCGCCGAACCGTCCATCCGCGGGCCGACGGGGCGGCCGGGCGCGCCAGGAGCTGAGGTCACTGCGTCACCGCCGGTACCGCGACGGTGACGACGCCGTCATGTACCAGTAACGGCAACGGCGCGAGATGCTCCCCCTCCACGTCAAGACAGGCACCGGCCCGGCGTACGTCGTAGTGGCTTCGGCAGTTCGGGCAGCGGAGCACACCATCTCCGACCGGATAACCGAGCCGACGCTCGAGGCTGGCTCCGGCCATTCCCGAAGAGCAGCGCGGGCAGTGATCGCGGAAGACGAACAGGTCAGTCCCCAGACGGCAACCCAGCAGGGACACACCGGCCAGCGTGAACGTACCGACCTGACCGGCCTCCAACTCACTCAGGATCGGCGCTGGCTCCCAGGCGCCATTGGCCCCTTCCGGCTTGGCTGAACCCAGTCGAGAACGCAGTGAGTCCACCGAGATCAGCGGACCGGCGTCCGGCGCGGCGTCGGTCTCGGTGGTGTCGACCTCCACGGACACGATCTCCGGAGCGGCCGCCTCGATGGCGCCCTCGACGGCCAACGACAGCGTCGCCGAGGAGGAGGCACAGCCATCACAACTTCCGAGCAGGCGCAGTCGTACGACGCTGTCGTCGGTCACCTCGAGCAACTCGACGTCCCCGCCGTGGGTGGCGAGGTAGGGGCGAACGCTTGCCAGGGCGTTCTCCACCCGCGTGGTGACGTCGTAGGGGTGCAGTCCATGGATCAACAGCAGACTGGAGACCAGGTCGTCGGCGGCGATTGCTGCCAACGCCTCGTCATCCAGCCGCCCGAGGTCATACATGATCTCGAGCACTCGACCCAGACCAGCACCGTAGAGGTCCGCGACGAGACGAACCAGCTCCTCGGCACGTTCCCTGGCCACCACGCCCCCGGAGGAGCTGGCATCCAGTAGGACCTCTATGCGCTCGCCCGCCGCCCGGAGTTCGTCGACCGGCGGGCTTGCCGTTTCTTCGGGTTGTCCCATGTCCCTCCGGTCCCGGCTATTCGCCAGTGACGGACTGGGTCGGGGAGTGCAGCTTCGAGAGCTTCTTGCCCTCGCCGAGGTACATGTGCACGCCGCAGGGCAGGCACGGGTCGAAACTGCGGACGGTGCGCATGATGTCGATGCCCTTGAAGTGCTCCCGGTCGTTCTCCTCGAAGATTGGTTGCCCCTGAACAGCGTCCTCATACGGTCCAGGTGTCCCGTAGGAGTCCCGCGGGTTGGCGTTCCACGGGGTCGGCGGGTAAGGGTGGTAGTTGGCGATCTTGCCGTCCCGAATCACCATGTGGTGGGACAGCACGCCGCGCACCGCTTCGGTGAACCCAGCTCCGATGCCCTCCTCCGGCACCGTGAAGGGCTCCCACGTCTTGGTGTGTCCGGCCCGAATCTCCTCGAGTGCCTTCTCGGCGAAGTGCAGTGCGCAGGCCGCCGCGTAGGCCTGGAAGTACGTCCGCGCACGGTTGCGCTCGATCGTGTTGCTCCACTGCGGCACATTCCACTCCAAGGACACCGGCCCCTTGAGCGCAGTCTTGGGCAGGTTGATCTGCACACTGGTGCCGGTCGACTTGACGTATCCGATGTCGACCAGCTTCGCCAGCGCCGTGGACCACAGTCGGGCCAGCGGACCGCCGCCGGTGTCGAGGGCGAGGTGGTCCTTGCCGTCGAACCAACGCGGGGACATGACCCAGCTGTACTTGTCGTCGAAGTCCCGCTTCTGCGGCTGCGGGTTGGTGTGCTGGTTCCACGGGTGCCGGCGGTCGACCGGGTTACCCAGCGGGTCATTCTTGACGAACATCTCCTGGTGCTCCCAGTCGTCGTAGTACGACGAGCCGAGCAGGATCCGGATACCCAGGTTGATGTCGACCAGGTCGGTCGTGACCAGCTTGCCGTCGACGACGACACCCGGGGTCACGAACATCTTGCGACCCCACTGGGTCATGTCCTTGTACTCGAAGTTGCAGAAGTCCGGGTCTTGGAAGGAGCCCCAGCAGCCCAGCAGCGTGCGCCGCAGGCCGGACTGTTCGTAGCCAGGCAGCGCCTGGTACATGAAGTCGAAGAGATCGTCGTGCATGGGCACGACCTTCTTCATGAACTCGATGTAGCGCATGAGCCGGGTCATGTAGTCAGTCATCAGCTGGATCGTCGCCACCGTGCCGACGCCCCCCGGATACAGCGTGGAGGGGTGCACATGCCGCCCTTCCATGAGGCAGAACATCTCGCGGGTGTAGCGACTTACCTGGAGTGCCTCTCGGTAGAACTCACCGGTGAAGGGGTTCAAGGAGCGCATGATGTCGCCGATGGTGGCGTTGCCGTGCTCGCCGGCATGCGGAGCCGGAGTGGCATTGGCCCGTTCCAGCACGCCAGGATTGGTCTCGGCGACCATCCGCTCGCAGTAGTCCACCCCGACCAGGTTCTCCTGGAAGATGTTGTGGTCGAACATGTACTCGGCGGCCTCGCCGAGG
>JALZDV010000253.1 GCA_030862345.1 Actinomycetota bacterium
GCGGCTAAGGAGCAGAACGCCGTTCATGTTGTCCTCAGCGTAGCGCAGTGCCGTCACCGTGACTGTCATGCCATCGGAGTGAAGGCTGCTAGAAGCCATAGACGGAAACGTGTCGGACGCTCCGCGAGTCGAACGGCTCGTGCTGCCAACCGGACCAGCGGGCGTGCAGGCGCAGCCCGGCGATGCGCGCCATCAGGTCCATCTCGCTCGGCCATACGAAGCGGGTGACGATCGGCTCGAGACGGATGCCCTGCCGGGTCAATGTGACGTGGCATTCGTCGAGCAGCTGGGTGGCGCGGTCGTACCGTCCGACGTCCAGGGTGACGCTGTCGGTTCCGACTGTTTCGGCGTCGACGTACTGATCGTCGCGTAGGGCATACATCGAGTCCGGGGTCGCCGCCTCGACAAGGAACACCCCGTCGTCGGTCAGGTGGCTGGCCACGTTCACGAAGCAGCGGACCTGGTCATCTTGAGTCAGCAGGTTGAACAGCGTGTTGTAGACCAGGTAGATCAGCCGATAGTTGCCGGAGACCGGCACCTCAGCCATGTCGCCCATCGTCACCGCGAGCTGCTCACCGCCCGCCTTTTCGCGCAGCCGCCCGACCATGGCGTCGGACTGTTCGATCCCGTCAACGCGCAACCCGCTTGCGGCCAGCGGCAGTCCGATACGCCCCGTGCCGATGGCGAGCTCGAGAACGGGTCCGCCGCGAGCGAGTTCCCGCAGGCACGCGACCGTCTCGGCCTCGTCGCCGCGCAGCGTGTCGTCGTACCTGGCGGCGGCGTCCTTGTCGAAGCTGGTCATCGGGTCGAAGTTGCGCATACCGCAGTTGCGCACGCGTGGCTCGATCGGCGCAACCCAATTGTCGGCGTCCTTTCGGCAGCGATCGGCCAGTAGAGGTAGCCCATCCAGGCACCTCGGTACTCTGCTGACCTGTGGGTGTGATCGTGCAGAAGTACGGTGGATCCTCGGTGGCAACCGCCGAGCACATCAAGCGGGTGGCACTGCGGATCGTCGATGCTCGCCGCCGCGGTGACAGCGTCGTCGTGGTGGTCAGCGCCATGGGTGACACCACCGACGATCTGCTCGATCAGGCCATGCAGATCACCCCGATCCCGCCCGGCCGCGAACTGGACATGCTGCTGACCTCCGGCGAGCGGATCTCGATGGCGCTGCTGGCGATCGCGATCTCCACTCTCGGCTTCGAGGCTCGTTCCTTCACCGGATCGCAAGCCGGAGTCATCACCACCGCGACCCACGGCCGGGCCAAGATCATCGATGTGACGCCCGGACGGATCCAGAATGCCTTGGACGACGGCTCGATCGCGATCGTCGCCGGCTTCCAGGGGGTCAGCCAGGACACCAAGGACATCACGACGCTTGGCCGAGGTGGCTCGGACACGACCGCGGTCGCGTTGGCCGCTGCCCTGCACGCGGATGTCTGCGAGATCTACACCGACGTCGACGGCATCTTCAGTGCCGACCCCCGGATCGTGCCCAATGCCAAGCGCCTCGAGCAGGTCACCTATGAGGAGATGCTGGAACTGGCCGCGGGTGGCGCGAAGGTGCTGAACCTGCGGTGCGTGGAGTACGCCCGCCGATACGACATGCCGGTTCGGGTGCGTTCCTCGTACTCGCAATTGCCTGGCACGCTGGTGACCGGATCGATGGAGGACCTCACGGTGGAACAAGCGATCATCTCTGGCGTCGCGCACGACCGCAGCGAGGCGAAGATCACGGTGGTCGGTGTCCCGGACAAGCCGGGTCAGGCGGCGGCGATCTTCCGCGCCGTCGCAGCCGCGGAGATCAACATCGACATGATCGTCCAGAACGTGTCGGCAGCAGCGACCGCTCGTACCGACATCTCCTTCACCCTGCCCAAGGACGACGGCAAGGCCGCGCTGGAAGCACTGACCCGAGTCCAGGGGCCGGTCGGGTTCGAGGCGCTGGTGTATGACGACGCGATCGGCAAATTGTCCCTGGTCGGCGCCGGAATGCGATCGCACCCAGGGGTGTCGGCACGGTTCTTCGACGCACTGGCCGACTGCGGGGTGAACATCGAGATGATCTCGACGTCGGAGATCCGGATCTCGGTGATCTGCCGGGACACCGACCTCGATGTCGCCGTACGCGCGGTGCACTCTGTCTTCGAACTTGGAGACACCGAGACGACCGCGGTTGTCTACGGGGGGACCGGCCGATGAAATGGGAGGGCAGACAATGAGCGGGCTCAACGTCGGAATCGTCGGGGCGACCGGGCAGGTCGGCCGGGTGATGCGGGCGATCCTCGCCGAGCGGAACTTCCCGGTGGATCAGATCCGCTACTTCGCATCGGCGCGCTCTGCGGGTACGACGCTGCCGTGGAAGGGCAGCGAGGTCACCGTCGAGGATGCCGCGGTGGCTGATCCCGCCGGCCTGGATATTGC
>JALZDV010000254.1 GCA_030862345.1 Actinomycetota bacterium
GCGTCGTCGAGAAGCCTCCACCGGACCTCACCTGGTTCACCTCGTTACCGGACGCGAGCGCCCGTACGGCCGTGGCGCTGCAGTTGCTGAAGCAAGGCGAGGTGAGCGCCGCGGAGTTCGTAGCGATGGTTCTGCCCGGCTTCCAACTGCACCCGATCGAGCACGACAATGAGTACCAAGTCGACATGTCGGACGCGGCCGAGATGTCCTACACCGGCTACCTAGTGGCCATCGCCGCGACGACGATGACGCCCGACCAGAACGCGCACGCAGACGCGCTGCTCACTCAAAACAAGTACGAGGAGGCGATCCGATTCATCGTCAATGCCAATCCGTGGACAAGCCAGCGGTACCAGATCCTTGAACGGAGGGTGCCCATCGTGACCACCGATGAGATTCGGAACCTCGGCGCCGAACTCGAGGTAAAGGCCCAAGAGGTGGGCGCCGACGTCGCGGACTACCGCGAGGGTCTCCAAGCGGCCCGGACGTTTTGGGATACAGCCGAGAAGCGCAGCGCGACGATGGCTGCGAACACAGCGGGTCTCGCCACAGCGCGGGTGGACGACTGCGCACCGATCACCATGGACATCGGCGCCGGCCACACCACCGAAGTCACGGGTTTTCTCAGTCAGCGGAACATGTCCTACGCCGTAGTCTCTCCGTTGTCCCTGTCATCCGACAGCAACAACGGCGACCTAGACCCCGAGACGACATACGGCCGCAAGGTGAAAAGCCAGTCAGTCGACCCGGCCGGCACCATCGGGGCATTCCTGGACGGACGACGCAAGCCACCCCCGTCCAGCCAGACGGACTGGTTCAAGACCAAAGCCGAACTGAGCTACGCCACCGTCGTCATTGCCCGGGCGGCTGCGGCGGGCGGCGGGGGCAAGCCACCATTCAACCTCGACCAGAATCAGCTGGGCCTGGGACCCGATCGCGAACCACACAACATCGCCATCAACCTGTCCACTATTAGTGTGGTGCAGGCCATCGATCATAACGGTAAGAAGCGAAACGACGTCATCTTCCAGGTCACGCTCCTCAAGCAGAACGCCACGCTCTGGGTCCGGGCCGGGGTAGTCGACGCGCCGTTCAACTTCTCGCCCGACGATCAGGAAACCCTTGAGAAGGCACTCAAGCAGATCCGCGATGAGACCAAAGCGGAGCCTCCTACCACAGAAAAAGAGCCTTCGGAGCAACCAGTGGCCGCCGCCCTCACCCGCGATATCAAGATCGGCGTCGCTAAGAGCCGGGAGGCTGTCGAAACTATGAATCTGATCTGACCGCTGTCCAACCTCCGAAGTCGGGCGCACAGCCGAGCTGGGCGCACGCCCACTCCTGGGCGGCCACGTGGTCCAGCGGCCCGTCGCTGCGGGCGATGAGCCGGCCGTCGACGTAGAGCCCCCAGCGCCCGCCGCAGGCGGAGGGCTGCTCCAGCTCGGTGCGGTAGGTGCGGGTGTCGACGGTGGGCGGTGCGGGTGATGCAGGCATGGTGCCTCCGGTAGCGTCGAGGTGCGCGGGCGGTCAGAACGGCGGCTCGTCCGACCCGCCCGCCGGAGGACTCGGCGCCGCTCCGGCTGGCCTTCGTGACCTTGACCGTGGCGTATCTCAGCGACGGCCCGATCTCATCGACCTCCAGCTCGACCACGGTGCGCTTGTCGCCCTCGCGGGTCTCATAGGAGCGCTGCCGCAGCCGGTGGACGTCGCGGGGCAACCTGCCCGACACGCAGTGGGACCGCGCTGTCGCGATCGTCGCGGAGGTTACCTGCTCGCGAAGGTCAGGGCGCCGCCGCTTGGCCCGAGCTGCCGCCCAGCGCTCCTAGGTCGTGTCTCAAAGTCAGCTTCCCTACTGCATGGCCAACGGCCTTGCCCCGCTGCCCGGACAGGGTCGACCCTGAAATCATTTCGCCCGTGCTCGCCTCGTCCGGTACAATCGCGGGATTGTTTTCACTGCTGGGAGCCCATGAGATTCGCGTGTGGTCTCCCCGGCAGTTCCCAGGCTGAGAGCAGGTTTCGTTAATGGCATGTCGTATCAGTGAGCTCGTGCTCGGTTGCCGCGACCCTGAGGTGCTGGCGCGGTTCTGGTGCGAGGTCCTGGACTTCGTCGTGCTCGATCGCGAGGACGACGGCTCGGTGGAGATCGGGCCGCGCAAAGGGTTCGGCGGTCCGCAGCCGACGATCATCCTCAGTCGCAGGGATGAGCCGGAGCAGGGGAAATCCCGGCTGCACATCGACGTCAACGCCACCGACCGCGATCAGGACGCCGAGCTCGAACGCCTTCTGAAGCTCGGTGCGCGCCCGGCCGACATCGGCCAGACAGGGCAGGAGCAGTGGCATGTCCTGGTCGACCCCGAAGGTAATGAGTTCTGCCTGCTCAAGGCCCGCCTCACCCCACTCTGATGCTCACCGGTCACGCCTCGACACCAGGTACCTAGCGCCGCATTGGCCCAGACTGTCACCGCTGGGGAGCTTGATACAGCGAAGGTTGCCGGGATGAGCCATCGAGGTTGAGGTGCCGCCCGAAGCGGGCCTGGGTCCCTCTTGGTGCCCTGGTCCAGCTCCTTACAGGTGTCGTCCCAGGTCAGGAGGCCGCGGGCGGCGTCCTGTAAATCCGTCGGCTTAGCCTTCGGACGTTCGTGAATCCTTCACCCGCTTCCGTCGGCCAACGCCGAGATCACCAACGACAGTTTCCTTCGCCGCTGACCTGGGCCGCAAGGTGTGGGCCGCGTGCTCGCCGAGCATGCCGGGTTCTGGTCACGGCCACGCTCACCCGCGAGACGGTGCTCAACCTGTAGGCGGCTCCGCCGGGTCACCGGCGGCAACCGCGTCGAGCGCGACCGCCGCGCCCTCCAGGCGGTTTCGGGTCGCGGGGCTGGCGGTCAGCTCGTCGTCGGGGTCGGCCAGCGCGGCGAGC
>JALZDV010000262.1 GCA_030862345.1 Actinomycetota bacterium
CGACCCGGCGGAGATCTCGAAGAACCGAACGGCCGATGTGCCGATCGTGGGGGACTGCAAGGAGACCATCTCCGCGTTGTACGACGCTCTGGTGGCCGAGCATTCGGCCGGACACAAGGCCGATCTCAGCGCGTGGTGGCGCAAGCTCGAGGGATATCGCGAGACTTATCCGCTCGGCTATGAGTGGCCAGAAGATGGAGAACTGGCTCCGCAGTACGTCATCGAGCGGCTCGGCGCGATCACCGGTCCGGACGCGATCTATGTCGCAGGTGTCGGGCAGCATCAGATGTGGGCCGCGCAGTTCATCAGCTACGAGAAGCCCTATACGTGGCTGAACTCCGGCGGCCTAGGAACGATGGGGTATGCCGTCCCAGCAGCCATGGGCGCCAAGGTCGGTCGGCCGGAGGCAACGGTCTGGGCGATCGATGGCGATGGCTGCTTTCAGATGACCAACCAGGAACTGGCCACCTGCGCGATCGAAGGGATTCCGATCAAGGTGGCAGTCATCAACAACGGCAACCTGGGCATGGTCCGGCAATGGCAGACCCTGTTCTATGACGGCAGGTACTCCAACACGGGCCTGGGCACCCTGCAGACCGAGCAGGCTCGCCGGATCCCGGACTTCGTAGTACTTGCCGAGGCGCTGGGCTGCGTGGGGCTGCGGTGCGAGACAAAGGCGGACGTCGACATCACGATCGAGAAGGCGATGGCCATCAACGACGCTCCCGTCGTCGTGGACTTCTGCGTCGGACAGGACGCGCAGGTCTGGCCCATGGTCCCGGCCGGTACGAGCAATGACGAGATTCTTGCCGCGCGCGATGTGCGCCCGGTCTTCGACGAGTCCCAGGTCTAGGCCGGAGGTCACATCATGAGCAGGCATACCTTGTCGGTTCTCGTGGAGAACAAACCTGGTGTCCTCGCCCGGGTGTCGGCGCTGTTCAGCCGACGTGGCTTCAACATCGACTCATTGGCTGTCGGCCCGACGGAGAATGAGAACCTCTCCCGAATGACCATCGTCGTGGACGTCGCCGCACAGCCACTCGAGCAGGTGACCAAGCAGTTGAACAAGCTGGTCAATGTTATCAAGATCGTTGAACTCGATGACGAGGCGGCGGTCCAGCGGGAGCTCCTGTTGGTGAAGCTGTCAGTGCCCATCGCAGACCGCGCGGTTGTACTCCAGACCGCCGAGCTATTCCGGGCGCGCGTCGTCGACGTCAACGCCGAGAGCGTCACCCTGGAAGCCACCGGCGCTCCAGCGAAGTTGGATGCCCTGCTCGAGGTCCTCACTCCGCTGGGCATCAAAGAAATGGCACAGTCCGGCGTCGTGGCGATGGCGCGCGGCCCGAGCTCCATCGCCGGAGCCGCACCCCTTCGCACCGTCGACCGCGCATCCTGACCTGAACCATCACCTGGACCCGCACGTCACTCGGAAAGGACATCCGCCGTCCATGGCTGCCCAGATCTTCTACGACGATGATGCCGATCTTTCCGTGATCCAGGGACGGGTCGTCGCCGTCCTTGGCTACGGAAGTCAGGGACATGCGCACGCCCTGTCGTTACGCGACTCGGGCGTAGACGTACGCGTCGGGCTACCGGAGGGCTCGAAGAGCCGAGCCAAGGCAGAGGCGGAGGGACTACGTGTCCTTACCCCGGCCGAGGCCGCGGCTGAAGCTGACGTGATCATGAACCTGGCTCCCGACCACCTTCAGCGCACGCTCTACATCGAATCCGTGGAACCCAACCTCCAGGATGGTGACGCGCTCATGTTCGGCCATGGCTTCAACATCCGGTTCGGCTACATCAAGCCGCCGTCCAATGTGGACGTCGCGATGGTCGCACCGAAAGGGCCGGGGCACCTCGTACGCCGCGAGTTCTCTGCCGGGAAGGGCGTTCCCTGCCTGGTTGCCGTCGAACAGGACCCGTCGGGCAGCGCCCTGAGTCTTGCCTTGTCCTACGCCAAGGGCATCGGGGGGACTCGCGCAGGAGTCATCAAGACCACCTTCACCGAGGAGACCGAGACCGATCTCTTCGGCGAGCAGGCCGTCCTGTGCGGTGGGCTGTCCGCGCTCGTGATCGCCGGGTACGAAACTCTCACCGATGCTGGATATCAGCCCGAGATCGCGTATTTCGAGTGCCTGCACGAACTCAAGCTGATCGTCGACCTGATGTACGAGGGCGGTATCGCCAAGCAACGGTGGTCGGTCTCCGACACCGCGGAGTACGGCGACTACACCTCCGGACCGAAGATCATCGACGCACGGGTGCGCAAGACGATGACGGATATCCTCGCCAGGATCAAGGACGGTTCGTGGGCCAAGGAGTTCATCGCCGATCAGGACGCTGGCGCGCCGGACTTCAAGGCTAAGCGCGCCGCCGCCGAGGCACACCCGATCGAGTCGACCGGGCGCGAACTTCGCGGGCTGATGAGCTGGGTGAAGACCGAGGACGACTACCAGGGAAGCGCCGCCCGGAATTGAACGTCCACCTGCCTAGGCCCGCTGGCATCCAGCGGGCCTAGGTCAGGTCGTGCGCTGCGGCGCCGGCGCGGGAAATCAGCGCCGCGCGAAGAACTGCTTCGCCTGCGGTTGGAGGAGGAGGAACACTATGCCGCCGGTGAGCAGCAGGCCAATCAGAGACAGTGCCGAGAAACCCTGATCCTGGGCCAGGCTGAAGATTATTCCGAGGATCTGCAGGACGGTTGCCACCGCGGCGGTGATGAGCAGGATCTGACCGTTCTTCCCCGTGAGCGCCATGACACCGCCGGCTATGAGGCCGGCCGTTATGGCGAGGTAGAGAATCGCAAAGAGCACGAAGATGCCGCTGAGGCTGGACAAGGCGAAGAAGCCGAACGTCGCAAGCAGGGTGAACAACGCGGTTACGAATCCGAGGATGGCTGCCGTGGTTACCTGCGGAGGCGTACCTTGGCGCACGGGCCCGCTCCCGGGCGCAGGCCCGGTAGGGTAGCCGCCTTGTTGGCCGTACGACGGTTGGCCGTACTGAGGTTGACCGTATTGAGGCTGGTTTTGCTGAGGCTGGCCGTATTGCGGTTGGGCGTTCGGGTCTGGATAGCCTGGCTGGGTCATGGAGAACCTTTCCCTCGTGATGATGCTGCGCAGTGTTGGGTAGTGCGCACGCCGGGTCAAGCATCCCAGTGGCTAGTGGCGAAGGACAGCCGAAAATCAGCGACCGCGCCGGGCCCGATGTGCCGCGAAGTACTGCGACGCCGGCCCGAGGCTCAGCAGCACGATGATGACGATCATGATCATGAGGAAGATCAGCTGGGCGACGATGCCGCCGCCGGTCGTGGCCGAGTCCTCGATGGCTCCGAGCAGGCCAAGGATCCCAAAGCCGGTCAGCAGGCTGGCTCCTACGATCAGAAGCACTCGGCTACGTCCGGTCAGCGCCAGGACCGATCCCCAGATCATGATCACCGCAATCGCCACGACAAGCAGCGCGATGAAGATGAACAGACCGGCCAAGGCGTTTCCGATTCCGCTCCCACCTTCGTCCACGCTGCCCAGGGAGCTGCCACCGGAAAAGAGGAAGATCGCCGCCACAGTCGCAAGCGCCCCGACGATGAATCCGAGTACGGCCGCCGTCGTCACGGCCCCGGGGCGGTCAGGCGTATGCCCGCCCGGGCCGTATGCCGCCGGGTAGCCGGGTGCTGCGCCGTACCCGGGCTGTCCGCCGT
>JALZDV010000297.1 GCA_030862345.1 Actinomycetota bacterium
CCGCGGAGAGGAGGCGCCGGGCTAGGAGGCCTCTGGGTCGCTTTCCCAGGCGCGAACGAAGTTTCGTACGGCCAGCCGAGCCAGCTCACGACGACTGCCCGGCTGCTCGGTGAAGGACAGTGCCTGCGCCGCGAGATCGAGTTGTTGCTGCTCGTTCAGCCGATCCAACATCCGCTCGACGAGCTGGTCCTCGGTGGCCCGAATGAACTCCCGGCGGACGACGGCGTACTGGATCGCCAGTTCCGCGCTGAGGTCATCCACCGTCGTCACCGTGACCGATCCCGAGCCGCTTCGGGATCTGGCCGCTAGCCGGCTTCCTCGGTATGGAAGTCGTAACCCTCTTCCCGGTCTATCTCCCTCGTCGGGTTGGCCACCGGTACCTCGACGGTGACCTCCCCGGCCTGCTCGAAGACGAAGGTGATCGTGAGAATCTCGGCGACCGAGATCTCCTCGGTCAGGTCGGTCAGCTGGATCGTGGGAGTTTCGCTCGTGCCGAACTGAAGGATCCCCTGGGCCGGGACCGGCGCCGCGTCACCGGCCTGCGCAGGCTCCTCGCCGCTCGGCGTTGCCGTCGGCGTTGCTGTCGACGCCGTAGTCGAACTCGGAGTCGGGTCGTCGGAGGGGAGGATCGCAGACTCGAAGAACTCTCCGGTGACTTCGATCAGGGTGTCCTCGCTCAGACCCTGGTTGGTCACGACGAGGGCCAACTCAGCTGTGCTTCCCTCGGCGTAGGTACCGCCGGAGGGGTACAGAATGCGGATGTCCCGCAGCCCGAGGTCGCCGACGTCGGCTTGCGCGCCCTGGATCGTGGCGACCTGGGAGGAGGTCTGGGTCACCTGACCGGCGCTGCACCCGGTCAGTGCCGCGATGGTGGCCAAGGCGAGCGAGCCCAGCAGGGGGAGCAATCGAGGCTGGCGGAACACCGGAACGACGACCTCCGTGGACGGGGCTGACCGAGGCGAGAAGGAGCCGATCGGGGTACTGCTGCGAACCGGCTCAGACTAGCGGTAGGGCAAACCGACTGGTGCGACGGTGGCGCTCGCGGGAAGCTCAGCCCATGGGAACGCGAATGATGACCGCCGTGTGGGGTGGCCTCGGCGAACTGCGCTTCGAGCCCACCGGGAAAAGGATTCGCGCCTTTCTCGGCACAACGCCGGTCGTGGACAGCTTCCGGGCGGTCCTGGTCTGGGAACCGCGCCGGGTGGTGCCCTGCTACGCGGTCCCTCGCGAGGACATCCAGGCAGAACTGCTGCCCTCGGCGGAAGGGACCGATCCGCCAGCCGAGGACGCCGGCAAGTCCCTGCCCGAAGTCTCGGCCATGCCGGTGCTGACGCCGCATGATCCGTTTCAGGTGCACAGCACGGACGGCCGCGCCTTCGATCTTCGAACCGCAGACCAGACCCGGCGGGCGGTGGCCTACGAGCTGTCCGATCCGGATCTCGACGGCTACCTCAACCTGGACTTCAACGGCTTCGACCAGTGGTTGGAAGAGGACGAGCGGATCGTCGCGCATCCTCGGGACCCGTTCAAACGCATCGACATGCGCCGGAGTTCGCGCCGGATACGGGTCGAGCTGAATGGGACGGTGCTCGCGGATTCCGATCGGTCTCTGATGGTGTTCGAGACGGGGTTGCCGGTGCGGTACTACCTGCCTCGTGAGGACGTTCGTACAACTCTGCATCCGACATCGACCCAGTCGAGCTGCGCCTACAAGGGTCAGGCCAGCTACTGGTCGGTCGACGTGAGCGACCGTACGGTGGAGGATCTGGCCTGGTCCTATCCCGAGCCGCTGCCCGATGCCGCTGCTCTCGTTGATCTCGTCTGCTTCTTCGACGAGAAGGTCGACGTGGTCGTGGACGGGGTGAAGCGGGAGCGTCCGGTCACGCCCTGGTCCTGAGCCGCTAGCTCTGGATGCAGCCGGATCAACCGGTGCCGTCGACCCCGAACAGTGGCTCGTCGGGGGCGCGCAGGTCCTGGCTGGGCAGACCGTCGGGGTGTTCGACCCGCACCCGGTCGAGGCAGGTCAGCGCGATGGCCAGGTGCTCCCGCTTGCTCGTCTCGTAGAAGTTCTGCGCGCCGACCGACAGTTTCGGTGCGGCATGGAGCGGTTTGTCGGATACGCACAGCAGGGTGGCGTTGGGGATCCGGTACCGGAAGCCGTTCGCGGCGATCGTGGCCGACTCCATGTCCACGGCCACACATCGCGCCGTGCGGATGTCGTTCAGTGCGGTCCGCTGGTTGAACTCCCAGTTGCGGTTGTCCGTCGTGTAGACGACTCCGGTCCGGTACCGGGTGTCGCGCTCCTCCAGGGCCTGCAGCAGGAAGGCGTTCAACCGGAGGTTGGGGATGACCGGCACCGTGGTCGGCAGGACGTCGTCCAGGACATGGTCGGCGCGCAGGTAGGAGGTGGCCAGCACGAAGTCGCCCAGCTGCTGGTGATTTCGCAGTCCGCCGCAGTGGCCGATCATGATCATCGTGTCCGGGCGCAGCACAGCGAGGTGGTCGGTGAGGGTCTTCGCGTTCGACGGCCCGACGCCGATATTGACCAGGCTGACCCCGTCACCGGCCGGGGTTCGGCAGTGCCAGGCCGGCATCTGGGCACCGGACCGCACCGGGCCCTCAGCGTCGGGGAACCGCTCGCGGAATGCGTCGATGTGGATGGCGTAGTTGGTGAAGATCACGTGCCGCTCGAACGATTCCGCCGGCGTTCCGCAGTAGTGCGCCAGCCGGTCGAGCGACAGCGCCATCCGTTCCGGCCCGAACAGGAACAGCTTCTTGGCCCGCAGGTCGAAGCGGTCCTCCTCGAGCGCGGTGAAGAAGCCCGGGTCCGAGAAACCCAGTGACTCGCGGGATGGCCGGACCGTCACCACCGCGCCCCGGGTCAGCAACGCGCTCAGCTCTCGGGCGAGGTAGCGCCGGACGGCGGTCGGGCGCGCGAACTCGCCGGTGATCCGCGGATTGTGTTCCGACCACGGGCGTACGACGTCCACGGCCGGATACCAGCCGTCGGCGTCGATCTCGATGAGTGACTCCACGAGTTCCCCGACCGCGTTGGCGAGGCGTTCCGGTCCCAGGCTTGCACCGTCGACGGTCACCTGCATGGTCGCGATCCTAGGTTCAGGCGGGTATCGGCTAGCTCAGAGACGACCCGCCCAGGACCAGCAGCCCGGTGTCCAGGACCGCGAGTACGACCACGCCGGCGAATGC
>JALZDV010000314.1 GCA_030862345.1 Actinomycetota bacterium
GTCCAGGGCGGTGCGACTGTACGGGCCGCGACGTTCATCCTGTCAGCGAGGCGTAGCGTCCGTGTGCGGCATGGACGCCACCCGCCCGGCGGCGAACGGCACGGCGGCTGGCGCGACGGGTGACCGCCGGACCGGGTAGGTTCCATCCGAACCGGACGAGCGCCGACTCCCCTTGCGTGGGCAGCCGTCGCCACCCCTATCCAGCTGTCGACGAGGAGGTCTACCCGTGGTCCACGCCTACATCCTGATCCAGACCGAGGTCGGAAAGGCGGCCGCGGTGGCCCGCGCGATCACCGAACTCGATGGAGTGACGAGCGCCGAAGACGTGACCGGCCCCTACGACGTGATCGTCCGGGCACAGGCGCAGAACGTCGACGAACTCGGCAAACTCGTCGTGGCCAAGGTGCAGGGCGTGGACGGGATCACCCGCACGCTCACCTGCCCCGTTGTCAACCTCTAGGCAGTCCACTGGCGACAGGGACTCCGCACAACGGCAGGCCGAGTCCACTGCGCCTGATCCTCCGGCGTTTCGGCGAGCGGCCCTGATTGCCACCGTCGTCACGGTGCCGGTTGTGCTCGGGCTGTTGGTCATCATCCAACTCTCGCTACGCGGTGGGCAGGCGCTAGCACCCTTGCCGGGCTTGCCCGAGCGTCCGCTGTCGGTCATCGACGTGGATACACCGCCGGTCAGTCCGGAAGTCGAGGTGGCCTGTACCGAACTGATCACGACCCTTCCGTCGAGCTTGTCCGGTCAGGCCTCCCGGCCGGTGCGCTCGAGTCTGCCCACGGCCGCTGCCTGGGGAGCGGATCCGACCGTTCTGCGATGCGGAGTCCCCCGGCCGCCGGCTTACCTGGTCGGCGTGAGCACGGTGGCCATCAGTGAAGTCGAATGGTTCTTCGAGACTTCGGCGGCTGGTACCACCTACACCGCGGTGGATCGGGGCGTCTACCTCGAGGTCTTCGTGCCCTCCTCCGCCGATGGTGGCGCGACCCTGGCCGTCTTGGGCCCGCTCATCGCCGACGCACTCCCCTACGTTCCGCCGAGTCCGGGCTGAGCGGTCTCAGTCGGCCAGCGCTGAGCGGATCAGCCGGTCGATCAGTTCCGGATAGGGCACGCCGCTGGCTTCCCACATCCGCGGGTACATCGAGATCGGGGTGAAGCCCGGCATCGTGTTGACCTCGTTGACGATGACCGATCCCCTGTCGGTCACGAAGAAGTCCACCCGGGCCAGACCTCGCCCGTCGAGCGCGCGGAAGGCGCGTACGGCGAAATCCTGGATCTGCGCAGTGATCTCCTCGGGCAGATCGGCCGGAACGTCGAACTCACACGCGTCGTCGAGGTACTTGGCCTCGAAGTCATACCAGTCGTGTCCGTGCAGGACCCTGATCTCGGCGGGGACGCTGGCCCGAACCTCGACCGGCAGTCCCGGCTCACGGGCGTCGGCGAGGATCCCGCACTCGATCTCTCGTCCGGAAACGCCGGCTTCGATGAGCACCTTCGGGTCGACCTTGCGAGCCACCGCGACCGCATCCGGAAGTTGAGACCAGTCGGTGATCTTCGTGATCCCGATGCTGGAGCCCGCCCGTGCGGGCTTGACGAAGGCCGGCAACATGATTCCGGCACGCTGTCCCGCATCGAAGTCGGCCGCCTCCCCCGGACGGAGTACGAGGTAGTCCCCCACCGGCAGGCCGACTGCAGCAAGCAGCTTCTTCGTGAACTCCTTGTCCATGGCAGCCGCGCTCGCGAACACTCCGGCGCCGACGTAGGGCAGGCCGACGATCTCCAGTAGACCCTGGATCGTCCCGTCCTCGCCCTGCTGCCCGTGCAGGACGGGAAAGACGACATCCACCTGAGCGAGTTCGCCCAGCCCGCTCACGGCGCCGTCGAAAACCCGGAGCCCACGTTGCGCCGGATCATTGCTCAGCGCCACCGGCTGGCCAGTGGTGACCTCGGGCAGTTCGCGCCCGGAGATCTGCAGAGGTTCGGCATCGCCCGGCAGCAGCAGCCAGCGCCCGTCCCTGGCGATGCCGACCGCGATGACTTCGTAGGAGTCCCGATCAATGGCGCCGAGGATGCTGCCCGCGGACACGCAGGAGATGGCGTGTTCAGGACTTCGTCCGCCGAAAACGACGGCCACCCGGGTTTTCCTGGGCGTCCCCGTCATGCGCGAGACCCTATCCGGGCGAGCCCGGTGCGCAGTTCAGCCGGACCGGATGGACCGAAGTGCGGACCCCAGGTCCTGGACCAAATCCACCGTGTCCTCGCACCCGCAGGAGATCCGTACGAAGCCTTCGGCCACCGCATCCCGGCCGAACTGCGCCCGACGGTCCACCGTCGTGTGCAGGCCGCCGAAGCTCGTGGCGGCGGTCAGTAGGTGCGAAGCATTGATCAGCCGCGCGACCGCCTCCGCTGAGGGGAGGGTCGCCGAGATGACACCCATCGGCCGCAGCATCTGCCGGCAGGCGATCTCGTTCGACGGGTCACCGGCCCGCCACGGCCACCGAACGTCACCCACGTTCGGATCCGCGGCAAGTACCTCGGACAGGGCCGCTGCGTTCTCGGCCTGCCGCGCCAGGCGCAGGTCCAGGGTGCCCATGCTGCGGGAGGCCAACCACGTCTCGAACGGGCCCGGAATCGACCCGGTCTGGTCCCGCCAACTCTTGATGGCGGCGAAGATCTCGTCCGTGCCGACCGAGACGTGACCGAGCAGCAGGTCGCTGTGTCCGGACAGCGCCTTGGTGTCGCTGGCGATCACGATGTCGGCTCCCAGAGCCAGTGGCCGCTGGCCCAACGGTGTGGCCGTGGTGTTGTCCACGGCGAGCAACGCGCCGTCCCGATGCGCCAGTTCGGCGATGGCCGCGATGTCGCAGACGTCCAGGCCGGGATTGCTCGGTGTCTCGATCAGGATCAACCGGGCCCCGGAGAACATCCCGGCCCGCAGCCGGTGCTCGACGGCGGTCGTCGGAACCGTCGGGACTTGGATCCCGAACCGCCGCAGATGCGCATCAGCCAGGAGCCGGCCGGTGAAGTAGCCGTCCGCGGGAATGAGCAGTCGCTGGCCGGAGGACACGCAGCCGTAGAAAACCGCCGACAGCGCGGCCATCCCGGACGCGAAGGCCACGCAGCGCCCGCCGTCCAGTTCGCCGAGCGAGGCTTCGAACTCACGCAGGGTCGGATTGTCATAGCGGCCATAGACATCGGCACCATCAGCTCCCGGTGCGGCGTTCCCGAGATGGAACGGGGCGGCGAAGACTGGACCGTGGTGAAACGGCGCCCCGGCGACCGCGGGCGTGCCGCCGACCCGGATCACTCGGGTGCCGTCCCGGTATTCCTCCGATGTCATCTGACCCCTCATTCGGCTTTAGCCTGCCTCGCCATCATTGCCCGCACGATCGAGGCAGCCGACGCGCCTTCGTGACAGATCTGCACGACCGACGCGGTGATCGGCATGTCCACACCTGCTCGTTGCCCCAGATCGAGCACCGAACGGCACGACTTGACCCCCTCGGCGATCTGTCGGGTCTCGGCGAAGACCTGCGCAAAGGTCTGACCCCGGCCCAGCCGCTCACCGAAGCTGCGATTTCGCGACAGCGGCGAGGAACAGGTGGCGACGAGGTCACCGAGGCCGGCGAGGCCGGCAAAGGTCCCCGGTTCGGCGCCGAGGCTGACGCCCAACCGCGCCATCTCGGCGAGTCCGCGGGTGATCAGACTGGCCCGGGTGTTGTCGCCGAAACCCATCCCCCCGGCAATGCCGACGGCAAGCGCGATGACGTTCTTGATCGCTCCGCCGAGCTCACAACCCACCACGTCGATGTTCGTATAGGGCCGCAGATATGCCGTCCGGCAGGCCTGCTGTACCAGAACTGCGCGGTCGTGATCAGTACACGCCACGACGGTCGCGGAGGGCTGTTCTTCGGCGATCTCCCGGGCGAGATTCGGTCCGGTGACCACTGCGACCTGATCGGCGGACACCCCCGCAACCTCGGTGATGACCTCACTCATCCGCTTCGCCGTACCGAGTTCGATGCCTTTCATCAGGCTCACGTAGGTCGCATCGGGAGGAAGGTCGGTCCGCCAGCGGGCGAGGTTGTCGCGCAAGGTCTGTGCTGGGACGGCGAGCACCACAAATTGCGCATCCGCCAGCGCATCGCGGGCATCGGCAGTGGCCCTAATGCTGTCGGGGAGGCGCAACCCCGGCAGGTATTCCGGGTTCTCCCGCGAGGTCTGGATCGTCTCGGCAAGTTCTGCTCGCCGGGCCCAGAGCACCACGTCGGCCCCTGCGTCGGCAACGACCTTGCTGAACGGCGTACCCCAACTTCCGGCTCCGAGCACGGCCACCCGGCGAACCGAACTCATTCGTCGGTCCCGGTCAGGGCATCCCGGTAGAAGGTGGGCGGCGGCGGCTCCTGACGGATCTCGGCCAGCTGATCGCGCACCCGGAGCATCACTTCGTCGGTGATTTCACGCAGCAGCTCAGGTGTGACCGGCCTGCTGCGGTAGGCCGAGAGGTCCACTGGTTTCCCCACGCTGCA
>JALZDV010000316.1 GCA_030862345.1 Actinomycetota bacterium
GGACCCGCACCGAGCGCAGCACCAACAGGCAGTAGAGAAAGGTCGCGACAAAGACTCCGAGCACGAACTGGTTGCCGCGATCGGCCATGAAATTCCGAACCAACCGAGGCCCGTACGTCGAGGACGACAGGGCCAGCACGGCGATGGTGATGGAAAAGGTCGTCGAGGCCACGGTCAGCATGGATCCGGCGATGGCGCCCAGCAGATCTCGGCTGCCCGATTCACCCACTCGCGTCATCAGCACACTGAGCGGTCCAAGGTCCACGTCTTGGAGCCGACGGTCGACGAAGATCATTACCTCAGCAAGCACAACTGCCAGCAGGCATAGCAGGGCCGGAAGGAACCAGAAGCTTTGCTGCAGACGCACGATGAGGCTCACTGTCCAGGCACCCCTGGTTACGCCGGAGTTTGGCTCAGTCGGTAGGAGACGAGGTGGGCGTGCTCACATCGACTTCCGCATTCGCCCGGCATTCATCACCAAGCTCTCTGATCCGCTCCGAAACCCCCTGCAACTCGTCGACGATCTCCTCGAGGCGTCCGGCATCCAACTCGCCAATCGCCTGAACAGCCTCCTCCAGCAGGTCTAGGGACTGCTCGGACTCCTCGATCGCGTCCAGACATGACTGTGGAACGGTGACCGTCGCGGTCCCTCCGTCGTCATCATCGGCGTTTGGAGACAGTGTCGCGGTCGGTGCGGCGCCCGCCTCACCACCAGCATCGTCGCCATTTCCGCCCGCCCCCCATACGGCGAAACCGATCAACAAACCGATCAGGAACGTCGCCGCCGGGAGTAGCCAGGTCAGGGTGCTCAGATCCCGGCGGCCGGTCGGAGGTGGGCGCTCACCACTGGTTGCCACGCTGTCGTTACCGGTCGTGCGGTCAGAAGCATCCTTTCCGTCCGAGTCCTTGCCGGATCCGATCATGAGGCGTTCCTCCTGGGCCTGGAGATGTCTGTTTCGGTGAAAAGGGCCTACCGGGCCCGTCCAGTCACCTAACCCAAATGGGATGCAGTTGTCACGGCCTTGTCACATGAGCTTGCGAACGCAGTCCGAACATGATCGAGCCGGCGCCGTTTGGCGCGACGGGCCATGACTCGAGAGGCGTCATACGGTCTTCCGGGAGACCACTAACAGTCTTGAGCAACGAAACAGGACCTCAACTGCCGATCCGCTGTGCCATAAATGTGCCATAAGCAGGGGCAAACACCGGTCCGTGTCGGTTCTCAGCGGCGACCCAACTCCAGCGTGGTGACCTGCGGTTTCACCGTTTTCACGCTCAACCGGCTAGGTGGTCTGATCGACTTAGGAAACCACTGCTCTATCCCCTGAGCTACGAGGGCGGGGAAGCCGTTTCCCCAGGTCAGATGCCGTTTCGGTAGCTCGCGGGCTATTGCCGAACCTAGATCAACTGACCCACAACTAACGCGGAGACACAGCTTGTGGTCAGCGTAGCGACCTACGGAGCGTTGGAGGCGGGGGTTCGGTCCAGGCCAGCGCCTTCAAGCCGGTCAGCAAACCCCTGACTGGGGCGGTCCAGTTGCGCACACCGATGAGGCAAGTCCTACTTGTGAGATTCGTCGAACAAGTGTTCGGCTTGGAGGGTAACTTGCGTACGTTCATCGCGACTTGCGAGTGCTGTCAGCTCCCGCAAACGCCTGACGTGGGCGACGTCGGATGAGAACGCGCGCGCTCCGGTAGACCATTGTGAGGTCTGTCGCGGACATCAGGGCGAGACTCCCGGCGCTCGCGCGCAGCGGGCCGAAGAGCATCTGCCGATGCACCTTGAGGGCGAGGCTGCTGCCCGTGCCGCTGCTGAGGATTACAGGTGGCTCGGCTACTCAAGAGTCTCAGCGGCCTCAAGAGTTCTACCGTGAACAGCTATGGAATCGCCTGGCGGCTGCGCGTGCAGCCAAAATTCGGATCCACAGCCGTCCGGCGGATTCGGGTAAATCAGGTAGAGCACTGGATCGCAGATCTCTCGACCGACGGACCCCGACACACCGCTAGGAGCGCCCGGTGCTGTCCACGGCCGAGGTGGACGAACTGGCCTCAGCGATGAGCACTCTCTTGACGGCATGCTCGTTAGGGTGCTGGCGTACGGAGATCTGCGGATCGGCGAAGCATTCGCGCGCCTGACGATTGCGCGCCTCAGGTTCGTCAGGCGGGAGCCGCGAAGAACTCAAGGGGGATCCCGTCGGGATCCCGGAAGCTCAGGCCCGAGCCGTAGTGCGCGTCGACGATGCCGCCGTGTGGGATGCCGAGCTCGTCCAGTCGGCTCTCCCACGCGACGAGGGCAGCGCGGTCGGCGCAACCGAAGCCGATGTGGTCGAGACCGGCCCGCAACTCGGTGAAGCTGTCGTCCGGTTCGCACCCAGGGTGCTCGTGCAGGCCGAGGAGCGTCCCGTCGATGAGGAACACCGTGTGGTGGAAGCCGCCGTCGGTCGGCTCGTCCAGCACGGGCTCTGCGTCGATGAGCCGCTGATACCACGGGCGGCTGACGGACAGATCGGTGACCGTGATGGCGACGTGACCAATCGCCGGGAAGTCACTCATGAGGATCTCCTTGGTGGGTGATGGTGAGCTGCAGGACGTCCGGCCGGGCGTAGTGCCCGGTTGGGTCGAAGGCGCGGCGACCGGCCGCAATACGATCCAGGTCGAGATTGGCCGTGACGACGCCTGCCTCGCCGATCAGGGGCCCCTCAAGTACCTCGCCCCCCGGAGCGACGATGGTCGTGTTCCCTCTGGAGAGAAGGTCTTCGTCGCCGCCGTAGATGTCATCAGCACCCGAGAGGTCTCGCGGCACGTCAGACCCGCGGAGGTAGGCGGTCACACCCACGACGAAGATCTGCCCCTCCTTCGCGATGTGCCTCAACGTCGGCACCCACTCGTCGCTGTTGTCCCATGTCGGCGTGAGCAGGACATCGACGCCCTTCTGGTACAGCGCGGCGCGCGCCAGAGGCATGTAGTTCTCCCAGCAAATCAGCGATGCGACCCTGACACCGCCCATGTCGACGACGGTGAGGACCGGGCCCTGCCCATTCGCCCACACCAGGCGCTCTGCGCCTGTCGGGACCAGCTTGCGGTGGCGGCCCGCGACCGCACCCTTGTCATCGATGTACACGACGGCGTTGTAGAGCGTTCCCGATGACGTGCGCTCGGTGATGCCGAGGGCCACCCAGACACCCGCAGCCTCTGCCGCGGCGCGAACCTCATCGAGCGACGGCCCGTCGATCTCGACGGCTTGATCCTGGAACCTGGCGTACCAGTCGGCATCGCTGAACGGCTTCTGCCGCCACGTCCAGTCGGGATAGCCGGGAACGAAAGACTCGGGGAACGCCACGAGATGCGCTCCGTCGGCACCGGCCTTCCTAACGTGTTCCGAGACAACGGTGAGGCTGCGCTCCCGGTCGAGATAGGCGGGGGTCGCCTGCACCGCTGCGACTCGGAAGTGACCCGGGGGCCTCATCGGTGACCGCCGGCGGTCCTCATCGGGTACGAGCGGACACAACCGTGGCCCGCCCATGCCGGCGCTACTGCAAGACCCGGATAGCCGTGGTGAGCACTTTTCGCGATCATCGTCAGTCCTTCTGCCGGGGGGGTGTTCCCCTTCTGGCGCTAGACCGAGCCCATCTTGCGCCAGATCCGATCTGGCGATTGTCGCTCGTCACGAGCATCGGACCGGCCTGAGCGGGTTCCTGCCACCTTCCTGGGATCCACCGCGGTTGCCAGTCATGGGACCACCGGCGTGGCGTGCGCCAGGGTCCTGGTTGCCAGCCGCTAGTGACCACTTCGCGTCAAGCGTGGAGGTTTACGGGTGGCGTTCCGGGAGGTGCGTGTGATCGAAGTACGCAAGGTGTTGCGGGCCTGGCTGTCGGGCGCGGGGCTGCGCACGCCGGCAGAGCAGGCAGGGTGGATCGCAAAACCGCCCGCCGCTGTGTCGACGCCGGCGAGGCTGCCGGGCTGGTCCGCAACGGCGACGAGGGTCAGCTCAGCGGCGCGCCCCGCTCGGTTACGCTGCCCGCGTGTCCGACGTGATCCGCGAGAGCCGCGGCGCGAACTTCCAGGGCTTCGAGACCGTCGAGCCAGATGGCGGTATGCGGCGCGAGTGGAAGGTGATCCGTGGCAACGGCCTGCTCACGCTGACGTCGTCCGAACTGCGTTTCGCGCGTTGGGTGCCGAAGACGGAGTTCGTGATCGCGCTCGCGTCCGTGGTCGGCGTCGAGGCGGGCAAGAGCCACAACGGCAAGCGGACCTTCGGCTACCCCGTGGTCAAGGTCAGGTTCGCTGACGCGGACGGCGAGCGCGTCTTCGGCGTCCTCGTCGGCCGCGCCAAGGAAGCGAACGCCTGGGTCGAGGCGATCACGCGAGCAATCGCCAACTGATCCCTTTGCGGGATCACAGCGGGCCCGGACTACTCCGGGACCGGGATCGCGGCCGCCGCGGGCCTCTCAGGTTTCCAGAGTGAGCCTCATCCGGTCCAGTGATGTCCGCATTCCTTGCTCGAGGTCTTCGGTACGTAGAGCGATGATGTTGGCGGCGTGCCGGGGGTTGGCGTCGGCCCGGAGACGCAGGCCGCTTTGCCCGTCTCTCAGGTGCCGAAAGGTGAGCTCGATGCGGCAGCGTTTCGGCGAGGTTGACCGGAATCGGTAGCGCCAGTGTGACGCGGGACTGCCGTCGTATCGGTCGCCTACGACGAAACCGAAGGTACGAGCGGGATCGGCGGCGACGACGGTGCACCGACGCACCCAGATCAGCTCGTCATCGCCGACCAGCTTGCGGTTGGTGCCTTCGAACTGAGTGCCGACAGAGGGGCCGTGATCGTTCCCGATCCACCGGGCGCCGACGCACTCGGGGCTGAACTCGCCGATTCGCGTGATGTCGGCCACCAGCGCCCACGCCTCCATGGGAGTGCAGTCGACGTTGGTCCCGATGCGCACAACGAGTCGGGAGAACAACTCGGCGGTTGCGCCTAGTGGGGCGGGGCGAGCCCCGTGCTCGCCCCACCGGGAAACGGTCGTAGCCATTGCTACGGTCAGGGCGCCGAGGCTGGTGCAGGGATCATGCCGAGCTGCTGGAGCTGGCTCAGTTGGTCGACGACGTGCCAGTGCTCGGCCATGCGACCGTCGCGGAGGCGGTGGATGTCGATGCCGTTGATGGTGTAGTCGCGGTTCGTCGGCGGCATGCCGAGGAACTCGCCCGAATGGTTGCCACTGCTGCGCCAGTGCACGACAACGCGGTCACCTTCGGCGACGACGACCTGGATCGTGAAGGTGCAGGGCGAGAACGCCGTAAGCAATGTGGAAACGCGTGCCTTCAGGTCCGCGAGACCGTTGCCCTGACCAGGGAACGGGTCGTTCTCGACGTAGTCATCGGTGGCAATTTCGTCGAGGACGGCGATGTGACCTCGGTTGAGCACCTCTTCGTAGTAGCGGCGGACGACAGTCTTGTTCTGTTCGACACTCATGATCTCCTCCAGAATGGTGGATTGCGCGGATAGGAGGGAGCATGTCCAGATCTCCCGGGCCGGACCATGACGTCTCCCACCATCTGACCCACCGACTTCCGCTGGGCCCTCGTCGGTGACCGACGCGACCTTGGCCGAACAGGTGCGCCACTACCGTGTCGCGGCCCGACTAACCCAGGCCGAACTAGCCGCACGAGCACAGGTGAGCGAGCGCGCGATCAGCGACATTGAGCGCGGTCTGCGGGGGCGGGTCTATCCGGTCACTGCCCGCGCACTCGCCGACGCGTTGGGACTCACGGATGACGCCCGAGCCACTCTGGAACGCGCTGCGCAGCATGGCCGCACGGTGCGCGCCGGAGGCGAAACGTCGGTCGATTCGCAGTCCGCGGCTACTGGCAACGTCAGGGAGTCGCCCGGCGCCGAACACTGGCGGGCTATGCGGCGGACGCCGATGATCGGGCGCGACGACGAGTTCGCTTTCCTGCTTCGCTCGTTGGGCGACGATGGGCCGCGGATGCACACCATCAGCGGGCCTGGTGGGATCGGCAAGTCACGGCTCGCGGCTGAAATTTGCGCAGCCAGGATGAGCGACGGCGTGGCCTGGGTCTCCCTCGCAGCCGTACGGCAGCCCGAGTTCGTCCTGTCGACGATCGCGGCGGTGCTCGGACTGCCTCGTGACGCGTCGTTCACCGCGCTCGCAGCCGAATTGGACAAGGGCACGAGCTTGCTCGTGCTTGACACTTTTGAGACGGTGCTGGCAGCGGCCGCCGAAGTAGCCGGCTTGTTAGACCTCACGACCCGCTTGCACGTGCTGGTCACGTCGCGGGCGCCGCTGCGTGTCCGCGGCGAACGGGAGCTTTTGCTTCGACCCCTATCGCCCGCAGACGCGACTGAGCTCTTCCGGCAGCGCGTCCAAGCCGCCCGACCGGGCCTCGACAACGACGAAGACGCCGCGCTAGCGATCGCGGACATCAGTCGGCGCCTTTCCGGGCTGCCGCTGGCGCTCGAGCTCGCCGCGGCGAAAGTGCGCCACATCTCCCTGTCGGCGCTTCTGAGCCGCTTGGATCGCCCGTTGGAGCTCCTCGACGACGGCGAGCGAGATCTTCCACCAAGGCAGCAGACGATGCGGGCAGCCTTGGCGTGGAG